>JBGAVQ010000145.1:0-13668 GCA_044228045.1 Spirosomataceae bacterium | reverse complement strand
CCATTGCGTTCTATTCGACCAGCATTGATGAGGCGAGAGGTAAACCCACTGGCCCCGGGCACTTGTACTGACAAGATTTCGTTGATTTTATTTTCTTTGTAATAAGTAGCTGAGAAACTAATCCGATTTTTCAGGAATTTCAAGTCAAGACCTCCTTCATAAGACGACGACAACGACGGCTTGATACTCTCGTTAGGTAAGGCATTGGGGGTGCTCATCAAGATATTAGTACCATACTTTACTGTACCTACTGAGTAATAAAGTGCATTTTGATAAGCGCTTAGGTCAGACCCCACTTGGGCCCAGTTTGCTCTCAATTTGGCAAAAGAAAGCACTGGTACGGCATCTTTTGTAAATTCACTAATGATGAAACTACCCCCTACCGACGGGTAAAAATAAGAATTAGCATTGACAGGAAGTGTTGAACTCCAGTCGTTACGGGCCGAACCTTCTAAAAACACAAAGTCCTTATAGCCAAATGAGGCACGCCCATATACACTGCGTACTTCTCTGGCACTACGGGTGTTGCTGTAGTTAATTACATCAACAGAGTTGGTAATAGCATATAAGTCTGGCACAACTAAGCCTGTTTTTGTACTCATATCCACACTCCTTGATAGCTCCTTTCGGATGTTAGCACCAACGTTTACATCTACACTTAAAGCTCCAAATGTGTTGTTGTAAGTGGACAAGAATTCATAGTTGTCTTCACGGAAGAAAGACTGTCCTGTTCCATAGTTTGCTCTATAACCTGTTTGATAAGCCGATTGCTCCAGAATGGTTCTGCCTATATTCTCATAATTGGTAGTAAGCTGCACTCGGCGACCAATCACCGAAACCCGAAAATGGTCGTCAAGCTTGTAGGTTAGGTTAATATCTCCCCACAACCTATCACGATTGGTACCAGAAGTATTGTTTGCCAAGTAAGAGTAAAAATTATACCAATAGTTTCCTTGTGAAAAACGCCCTGTATTGAAGTTTGACGTAGCCGATAGGTTATCGTGATTCCAGCTGATTAAAGAACCTGACGGTGAGCGATAATCTTTGAGTTCACGCATGATGTTCAAGTCCAAATCACGGTGAAACCATGAGCTAAATGAACCTGTAGTGTTATTGGAATATCCATCATTAAAATCACCATTCAATCGCTCGGTTGTATAATTAGCATGGTTGCTTAGGGTAAAATGCTTGCCTAAATCAATTTCACCACTTACAGACAAGAAGTTCTTGTCTAATTCTGTATTGGGTGTAATGCCTGACTGCCGTTCGTTGGTATAAGACACTCTAAAATTGTACGCCTCAGCTGCTTTTGAAAAACTCAAGTTGGTATTTCGGCTTATACCAGTATTGTAAAAATCCTTGATATTGTTTGGTTGAGGGCTAAAACTTGTTGTTTTGAATGAATACGGATGATTAGGATACCAAGCATACCAAGGAATATACTCAGAGCCATCCATTTTGGGTCCCCAACTGGCATCGTCGGTATAGTCATGGTATTTTTTTCCATCAAAAGTCTTCCACTCTTCTGGTTGGCCAGCCACCCACTTGTAGGTAAGCCACTCCGAATCGCCACCTCCACCATAAACATTTTGGTACTTTGGTAACAATGATGGGCTATCAAATGATAGGTTTGAGCTTAGGGTCAGCCCTATGCCATTATTACCTTTTGCTTTTTTGGTGGTTACTACAATCACCCCTGCTTCGGCACGTTGACCATAAAGAGCCGTAGCGTTAGGTCCCTTTAGTACGTTGATGGACTCCACGTCGTCCATGTTCATGTCCACAATATTCACTGGTGTTCCATCAACTACATACAACGGTGCCTTATCTGTTAAAGACCCAGCTCCTCTAATACGTATGCTGTTTGCTCCTGCCGAACCTAACTTTGAACCTGCCTGCGAGCGCACCTGCACACCAGCAATTTTGCCTGCAAGAGCATTGTTGACCCCACGCTCACCAGCAAGCGAAAGTCTATCAGCCGTTACTTGTTGCGAAGCATAAGAGAGTGTTTTGGCTTCTCTTTTAATTCCAAGTGCTGTTACTACCACTTCGCTCAGTTCGGTAGCATCGGGCAAGAGTGTTACATTGATTACACTTTTTGTGCCGATTTCAATCTCTTGCGAGCGAAAGCCTACAAACGAAAAAACCAGCGTTTTACTGGAATTGGACACACTAATTTTGTAATCACCGTTTGGGTCTGTTACCGCACCTCGTGTAGTGCCTTTAATGGTGACACTCACCCCTGGAATGGACGAGTTGTCTTCGGAAGTCACAACTTTTCCAGTAATAACACGGTCTTGTGCCCAGCCTGGCAACACCAAGCCCAGTAGCAGCAGGATGCTGCAGAGTAGAATTCTTTTCATAAGAATTTAAGTTTTGATTAAGGATAAATATGAAAAACGAAACTTCGAGTAATTTAAAAAAATAATGAATAACCACAAAATAATTTTTACAATTTTTCGTTTTTCACTGTTTTACAAATTTTGCCGTTTTTCTTTTGCAAACTACTCACGGTTTACCGTGATTTCGCCTCACGGTAAACCGTGATTTTTGCACTTTTTCTTCTCTATTGGTAAAAAAGTTTTTGATCTGGATTTTTGGATAATAAAATTCGAGAAGGCCATCGTATAATCATTGTCGTTTTCTTACGAAATGCAGAAGGCAACAAATAGCTAATAATTGCTATTTTAGACATAATGAAAGATTTTGAGAAAATCGCTACAAAGATTGAGGTCAAACTTCCAAGATTAATCGCTACGGGAATTCCTTTTTTTTTCCTATTTGCTAAAAAAGTAAACCTTCAAATAATGTTATTTTAGCCATATCAATAAGGATTTTATCTACAATAAATCCAATTGGTTTATTTTTGCAACTATAGTTCAAACAAAGCCAATGTAGAGGCTCAAGGTACGGTAGATGTATTTGCTACCCGGTTATTCTGGGATGTTGACTAAGTCAAATATGCTAACAACAAAAAAGGAGGCTTCACCAAGAAGCCTCCTTTTTTGTTGTTAGTCAAAATAAAATCGGGGATTTAGACAACACTCTTTTCAAAAACCATAACTTTCCAAAGGGTATCACCAGTTTCTATCTCCCTACCTATCGAACGAGAGAGAGAAAACCCATTTTCTTTTAAAAAGCTAATAAGCCCCACTTCCGAAAAAAGTGGTCGTTTGCAGCCTTCATGCAGCTGCCCTTCTACAACGGCTAAGTCTTCTTCAATAAATAGTTTTCCATCTTTCTTCAAGATTCTGCTCACCTCGGCAAGCATATTTACGGGAAAATTAAATTCATGAAAACTATTGATAATGAGCACTTTATTAAAAGTATCTGACGGCAGATTGGTGTCTTTTTCAGACCCTATAACAGGAATGAACTTGGCAATAATGGGTTTGCCTGTTAGCCGTGTATAGTATTGAATGGCGTAGTCAACGTCTTCTTGATTGAGTACATCTTTGCTCACATCCTCTAAATAAAACGTGAGGTCTTCATAAAAAGTAGCAAAGGCGATTTCCCACACGCCCCCACCCGCACCAAGACTGGCAATAACATCTCCTTTTTGAAAGTCGTAAATTTCAGAACTCTTACGCATAATATAAACAGAACGAGTTGACAAACGATATTACAACAACAACCCAGCCAGTGTGGCCGACATATAACTCGCCAATGTGCCACAAATGAGTGCCTTAAAGCCCAGTTTGGCCAAGTCTCTGCGACGAGACGGTGCCAACTCGCCAATACCCCCTACCTGAATGGCAATAGAGCTAAAATTAGCAAAACCACAAAGTGCAAAACTGGTGATAACAAGGGTCTTGGCATCAAGCGTTTCTTTAATTTTGACCATGTCCAGATATGCTACAAATTCATTCACAACCATCTTGGTCCCCATCAATGCCCCAGCAGCTTCAACGTCTTTTGAAGGCACTCCCATACACCAAGCAAACACAGCAAATATTTTGCCCAGCAAGAAATTAAGACTCAACTTGTCAAAGCCAAGTATATAAAAACCAAACCTCCATAACAAGCTGTCAATCAGAGCAATAAGAGCGATAAACCCAATTAACATGGCAATAACGTTGAACCCAACTTTTAAGCCCTCCGAAGCTCCCGATGCAATGGCATCAAGCAGGTTGGCATGAGTTTTTTTGATTTCAAGTTGTACAGTGCCTGAGGTTTCGGATACTTCTGTTTCTGGAAAAACAATTTTTGAGATAACCAACGCCCCAGGTGCCGCCATTAAACTGGCCGCCAATAAATAGGGTGCAGGTACACCAAGTGAGATATAAACGGCCATAACCCCCCCAGCAATACAAGCAAAACTACCTGTCATAGAGGCCATTAGCTCCGAATTCGTCATGTTTTTGAGGTAAGGCTTTATCATGATTTGGGCCTCTACTTGCCCCACAAAAGTGCTGGCTACATTAGATAAGGCTTCAGCACCGCTTACATTCATAAGCCACTTTACTCCCTTTGCAAGCACCGCCACGATGCGCTGCATAATGCCCAAATGATAGAAAATATTGACTAATACTGCCACAAAAATGATAGTAGGTATAATCTTGAAAAAGAACACAAAGTCATTACCTGGGCCAAATGCTTTTGACATTAAGTCTCTGTTTACCAGTGAACTAAATACAAAATCAGCCCCTTTATTAGCCTTCTCTAAAACTTTATTCACCAAATCGCCGAGCACCTGAAACATTCGCTGACCAATTGGTACTTTCAAGATAAACACTGCAAGCCCAAACTGCAATGCCAAGCCAACTCCAACAGTGCGGTAGTTAATAGCTTTGCGATTGTTGGACATCAAATAAGCAATTCCCAGAATAAGCACAAGGCCGAGTATGCCAGTAAAGCGATCCATATTGGTTAGGTATAAATAGTTGTTGTGGGTAAAGATAAGGAAGTCGAATTGTTAATTTGGCAGATTGCCTCAAAGAATTATACTTAATAGATTCGAGATTGCGAGACACGAGATACGAGATTTATTGATTATCAAGTTATTAGATTCATTGTATCTTGCAAACTAGCCTTCTATAATTTCGATGAAACAGACTTTCTTCCAAAGAAAAATCAAAACAACTTGGCATCCCAAATCATTTCTTCGGTTACGTCATAAAATTTTTGATGGATGTTGAACGCTTCTTCGTCTTCAGACGGGCTAATCACCGAGTAGGTGCTATCTTCTTGAAGTTCATAAGAATTCACATTGTCCAGCAAATTATAGTACAAAATATGGATGGCTTGTTGCTTAACTTTGGGGTCAACCAACAAGAATAGCGACTCGATACGGCGGTCAAAGCTCCTGTTCATGATGTCGGCACTTCCTCCAAAAACTTTGGGTTGGCCATTGTTATGAAAATAAAAAATACGAGTATGCTCGAGCAAATCACCTACAATAGAGCGAACAGTAATGTTTTCGCTTAATCCTGAGCGTTTAGGACGCAAGCAGCATATACCCCTCACAATCAGCTTAATAGGTACACCCACTTGTGATGCTTTGTATAGCTCATCAATAATAAGTTTGTCTTCGAGTGAATTGATTTTAATACAAATCCCTGATGCTAACCCTTGCTTGGCATTTTGAGCCTCATGTTTAATCAGTGAAATCAAGCCGTTTCGTAAGTTACGAGGAGCAGTAATCAGGTTATTATATTGCCCTGGTAGTGAGTGGCCAGTAATAACGTTGAAAAACTCAGCCATGTCACGGGTATAGGCTTCGTCGGTAGTAAGTAGTCCAATATCTGTGTAAAGTTTTGCGGTATCTTCGTTGTAGTTTCCGCTTGACAAGTGAGCGTATTGAACCACTCGGTTGCCTTCGTTGCGAACCACCAGCAAAAGTTTAGTGTGGGTCTTGTATTTGCTGATACCGAAAATAACAAAGCAACCTGCTTTTTGAAGGCGTTGGGCTTCTCTAATGTTGTTTTCTTCGTCAAAACGGGCTTTTACTTCAAACAGTACAGATACGTGCTTGCCATTTTCGGCAGCTTTGAGCAAGGCTGCTGTTACTCGTGAATGCTTGGCCAAGCGATAAACCGTTAGCTTAATTGACAGCACATTGGGGTCTTCGGCAGACTGCTCAAGCAGGGTTAGTACGGCATCAAAATTGTTGTAAGGATGATGAAGCAGTATGTCCTGCTCTTGCATTGTAGCAAAAATATCAGTAATTTTTTCACGTTCAAGTCCAAGCGGAATCACTGGCTGGTGCGAAACTGGCAGTTTTTCCTTAAATTCTGGATGTTTAATAATTTGCCACAGGCACGTAAAATCTAACAATCGGTCTGCAGTAAATACATTGGATTTGTCAATTTCCCATTTTTTAAATAAAATATTCATCATCCATTCTGAGCAGTTGGGCTCTGCCTCTACCTTTACCACCCTGCCAAGGCGACGATTTTTGATTTTTTGTTTAATCTCGTCAATAAAATCAGTTTCCATATCATCACTTTCTTCGAGCGAAAAATCGCCGTTTCGGGTGATACGAATCAGATTGATAGACTGAATTTGGACATTTCGGTAGAGTTTACGAATCTCGTGCCGAATGATTTCTTCTATAGGTAAAAAAAGTGTTTCGTCTTCTCGCTCTACTACGTAAAAGCGTGGAAGATTTTGAGGAATTTGTACAAAACTTAGTTTTTTGTTATCACTATCGTCTTTAGTTTGATTATTTTTAGTGACTACCCCAAAAATCAGGACTTTGTTCAAGAGTACTGGGAACGTATGGTGGCTGTCATAGACCATCGGGGTGAGCATTGGGTAAATTGTTCGCTCAAAATAGTCGAGTGCTTCGGTCAGTTCTGACTCTTCGAGGTCGTCGAGGCGAGCTATTTGAAAACGATTTTCTTCAAATAACGGCATGAGTTCGTATTGAAATAGCTCATTTTGCTCGTTAAAGAACTTATGAATAGATGCCAACAATGTTTTGCGAAAGGGCATTTCACGTAGTCCCGAGTAGTCTAAGCGTTCTCGCCCGTAGTCAATGTAACTATAAAGTGACCCTACCCTAATAGCAAAAAACTCATCAGTATTAGAGGCCGTAATGGCCAAAAATTTTAATCTATCAAAAATATTCCGAGTTGGGTTTTTGGCTTGGTCAAGCACTCTTTCGTTAAACTTAATCCAACTCAAATCACGGCTTAGATAGTCAGACTGGTCAATTACACTATACGCCTTTTCTTTTATTTTAGTCAGTCGCTTTTGGTCTTCTGGACTGGGTTCGATGCCTATCATGTTAGTAAAAAATGAAAAAAGCCCCCTGAAAAGGGAGCTTTTCTTATGTTTCTTTCGATATTTTGATGCTTCTAAGTGCATAATTCCACTTTATTTCAAGATTGCTTTTCTGCAATCAACAAAATCGTACTTATGATTTTTTAGCGTTTCTACACATCCACTTTTGCATATTTTGAATTACGCTCAATGAAATCTCGGCGGGGGGCCACTTCATCACCCATAAGCATTGAGAACAGGTGATCGGCTTCGGCAGCAGATTCTATGCCTACTTGCTTGAGCATACGTGAGTCGGGGTTCATGGTTGTTTCCCAAAGCTGCTCGGCATTCATTTCACCCAAACCTTTGTATCGCTGCACATTTACGGTATCTTCTCGCCCACCACCAACTTCTTTGATAGCGAGGTCTCGTTGTTGTTCGGTCCAGCAGTAGCGTTGTTGTTGTCCTTTTTTGACTAAATACAAAGGTGGTTGAGCAATATAAACGTATCCGTTATCAATGAGGTCTTTCATGTATCTGAAGAAAAACGTCAGAATCAAGGTACGGATGTGGCTACCGTCCACGTCGGCATCGGTCATAATCACCACTTTATGATACCGAAGTTTGTCCATGTTTAAGGCTCGTTCGTCGTCTTGTTTACCAAACTGCACGCCCAATGCCGTAATCATGTTTTTGATTTCTTCGTTTTCGTAAATCTTGTATTCTTGGGCTTTTTCTACGTTCAGAATTTTACCACGAAGGGGCAAAATAGCCTGAAACGCCCTGTTGCGGCCTTGCTTGGCGGTACCACCCGCCGAATCGCCCTCTACCAAGAACAATTCACAAATATGAGGGTCAGACTCGGAGCAGTCGGCCAGCTTGCCGGGGAGCGAGTTGCCACCCAACACGGTTTTGCGTTGTACCATTTCACGAGCCTTACGAGCTGCATGACGTGCCTGCGCTGCCAAAATAACTTTCTGAACAATTTGGCGAGCCTCTCGAGGGTGTTCTTCAAGCCATGATTCCAGCATTTCTGACATCGTAGAAGATACTACTCCTGACACCTCGCTATTTCCTAACTTGGTTTTGGTTTGTCCTTCAAACTGAGGCTCAGCCACTTTCACTGAAATAACCGCCGTGAGTCCCTCCCGAAAGTCGTCACCTGTAATATCAATTTTGAGTTTTTCTAACTGGCCTGTTCGATCGGCATAGGCTTTGAGTGTGCGGGTAAGGCCAGCTCTAAACCCAGCTATGTGTGTGCCACCCTCGATTGTATTGATGTTATTGACATACGAAAACACGTTCTCAGAATACGAGTTGTTGTAGGTCATGGCAACTTGCACAGGCACACCCCCCTTTTCGCCTTCCATATAAATTGGCTCTGCAATGAGGGCTTCACGGGTAGAGTCGAGGTACTGCACAAACTCTATCAGGCCCACCTCTGAGAAGAACTCTTGCGACTGAGCTTGCCCCTCACTATCGAGTTCTCGCAAATCAGTCAGAATGATACGAATGCCTTTGTTGAGGAAAGACAATTCACGCAAACGGTTGGCAACGGTCTCCCATTTAAATTCAGTTGCGGTAAAAATACTTGCATCTGGTTTAAAGTGAACGGTGGTACCTCGACGGTCAGACTCGCCTATTACTTTAACCGGATACTGTGGAATCCCTATTTTATATTCTTGCTGAAAAACTTGTCCTTCTCTATACACCGTTACTTTTAGGTCTGTTGAAAGGGCATTCACACACGAAACCCCCACCCCATGCAAACCACCCGAAACTTTGTAGGTATCTTTATCAAACTTACCTCCGGCGTGCAATACGGTCATTACTACTTCGAGCGCTGAGCGTTTTTCTTTGGTGTGCATTCCGGTCGGAATCCCCCGCCCGTTATCTTCAACAGTAATTGAATTATCTGGATTGATAAAAACTTTAATGGTGTCGCAATAGCCTGCAAGGGCTTCGTCAATGGAGTTATCTACTACTTCCCAAATCAGGTGATGAAGCCCCCGAACCCCCGTATCACCAATATACATAGAGGGGCGTTTGCGCACAGCCTCTAACCCTTCGAGTACCTGAATGTTGTCAGCACCGTAATCTCTTGCTTGTGGTTTTGCTACTTCTTCTAACAAATCTGTCGTCATGCTATCGTAAATTATAGATTGTTTGGGTTTGTGGCTTGTGTTAACAGCTTGGAAAATAAACACTTAGTTCAAGCCTTACGAAACAGGAATTCACCACTAACTTTCCAACAAAAATACAACTTTTTTCCCACTCTACCGAATAAAATTTGGACAGTCGGTAAAGAAAAATACAAGTTAAGTGAATCAAAGCACAGTGATAAATCGTTAAGGTGAATATGATGGCAGGATTTTTGCCAACTTGATGTTTTTTTTATTTATTTTGCATCAAACATTTATTTAGTAACCCCATGAAAAAATTCAATATTCAACTCGGCACCCTGTCTGCTATGATTTTGATAGCGGCTTTGAGCAGGCTATTACCACACCCCAACAATTTTACTGCGGTGGGGGCAATGGCCTTGTTTGGGGTAGCCTATATTGCTGACAAAAAATGGGCTTTTTTGATTCCGAGTTTAGCCCTTTGGATTAGTGACATCCTCCTCAACAACATTATTTACCGAGAGTATTACCCTGAATTCACCCTTATTCCAGGAACATTGCTTACCACTTACTTACCTTTTGCTCTTATTGTTTTGATGGGGCTTTTTACGCTCAAAAAAGTAAATGTTACCAATGTATTAGGAACAAGCTTGGCGGCTTCGGTGATTTTCTTTTTGGTATCAAATTTCTTTGTTTGGTATCACAGTGTCAATTTCCCTCAAACTACACTTGGCTTAATGGCCTGTTATTATCAAGCTGTTCCCTATTTCTGGAATACTCTTGCGGGTGATTTGTTCTTTGTGGGTGTGCTATTTGGAGGTTACGAGCTGGCCAAACGTCGTTTTCCTATCCTTTCTGTTCAGTAATCCTTTCACTTTTAAATTTTATGCTTATCTATGAAAACTAAATTGCTTATCAGTATTGCGTTTTTGTTGGTGATGATTGGTTGTAAAAAAGACGATCCAGCCCCCAGCAAAACGGAGCTAATTGCCAAAGTGTGGCAAGCCGAATCAGTAACGGGCGTGTTGGGCGGCCTCACGCTTGAAGCCTACAAAAAAGGAGGTAATGCCAACTTGCTTGACTTCTCGAAGTTTCAAATTGACATGAAAACGGATGGAAGTGCGACCCTCACTAATTATGACGGTACTAAAATTACAGGTACGTGGAAGTTTACAAATAGCGAAAGTTCGGTAGATGTAAACAATGGTGGATACTTGATGGATATTACTGAATTGACAGCTACTACGCTGAAATTCAAGACAAAATATACCATTGAAACAAACGATTTTCAAGCCCTTGGTATTACAAAAGGCTCAAAGGTGGATGCTACTTTCAACATGATTCCGCTCTAAGTTTTGTTAATTCTTGATTTGTAAAAATTAGTAAGCGGGAGAATACGTTCTTCCGCTTTTTTAATAAACTCATTCCATGCTCACTTGTCAAAAACATCTTTTCTCGCTTCCAGCTGAGGTGCATTATCTCAATTGCGCTACTATGTCGCCGCTTTTAAAGTCGGTAGAACAAGCGGGCATTGAAGGTATTTTAAGAAAAGCTCGCCCTTACCAAATTACACAAGAGACATTTTTTGAAGAAATCAATGTGATTAAACCACTGTTTTCTCAACTCATCAATTGCCCTGATCCAGAGCGCATTGCCATTATTCCATCTGTGAGCTATGGCATGGCTACAGTAGCTAAAAATTTGGCAGCCAAACCAGCGCTGTTGCCGCATCAAGAAATTGTGGTCATACATGAGGAGTTTCCGAGCGATGTGTATGCCTGGGACAGTATTTGCGCCGAAAAGCAATTGATCGTAAAAACAGTGATGCCACCTGAGACTTTAGAAAATAGAGGGCAATTATGGAATGAACGGATATTACAGGCACTAACGCACAATACTTGCATGGTGGTAGTACCCCATATTCATTGGACTGATGGCACTAAATTTGACTTGGTGGCCATCTCTAAACGTGCCAGAGAAGTTGGTGCGTTAATGGTGGTTGACGGTACACAGTCGGTAGGGGCATTGCCGTTTGATGTGCAAGCTGTGAGGCCCGATGCCTTGATTTGTGCAGGTTATAAATCTATGATGGGTGGGTATTCGCTTGGATTGGCCTATTACGGCGAGTATTTTGACACAGGGTCGCCCATTGAACAAAACTGGATGAACAGAGTAGGCAGCGACCAATTTAGAACCTTAGTGGACTATCAACCTTACTACCGCTCCAAGGGATTTCGATTTAGCATGGGAGAACAAAGTAATTTTATTCTACTCCCCATGCTTATTACAGCCCTTAAACAATTATTAGCATGGACACCAGAAGCAGTGCAAGCCTACACAAGCTCACTTGTTAGTGAGCCAATTCAAACTCTAAAACAATTGGGCTATTGGACTGAGCATGAAGACTTTCGAGCAAGCCATCTGTTTGGTATTCGTACACCAGCAGGTATTGATATAGCCAAAATTCAGCAATTATTGACAGAGCGAAATATCTATGTTTCGTTGCGTGGCAGTGCCATTAGGGTATCGCCAAATGTCTATAACGATTCGGGGGATATAGATGCTTTTGTGAAAGTGCTGAGGGAAGTAATAGCTTGAGAAGCCATTTATTAGTTGGGCTTTATATCTTTGCTCTAACCTGCATCACTCTCTTATCTTAGTGTTTTTGCTTGATTGTTGTATCTACTTTTGTAGTGTCAGCATCGCCCTCCCAGGCTCTAATAATCTGTTTTTTCTTGTTCCACGGAGCCGTTGTGCGCCGAGCCATGTCATAGGTTACGCCAATAACGGCCACGATGAAGATAAAAAACACAATGAAGAATATTTTTTTATTTCGCTGGTTTTTAGGACTTTGTGGAGGAGTCATAAATAAATACTGAAGGTTTGATTTGAATTAATTCAAGTTAATACCTTGCCGAGGTGGCCTATTTAGAGAGCGTTTTATTCGTCTTACGATTATTACATTGTCCCTCTCATTTTCTTACTTCAAATCCATTCCCATCAATTTTTCTGGCGAATCATAAAAAATCAATTTACCAGTGCGGCCTGATACTTGTGACCAACTAAGATTCTCAAAAGCTATGCCTACTACGCCTGCCGTAGGTACATTACCAAATTCATCGTGTGTGAGGTATTCAGCAAAATAAGTAATGCCAGGGTTATGGCCTACCAACATAACGGCTGTGTCTTTGTCGTTGAGTTCGTTAACTGCATTAAGATAATGCCGTGGGCCGCCTTCATAGAGGTTTTCGTTGTAGATGATTTTGTCTTCGGCCACGCCCAATTGCTCTGAAAATACAAAAGTAGTCATTCGAGTACGTTCGGCAGGGCTACTGATGAGTTTTGTAAGGGGTTCAACTTTGCTTTTGAGCCATCGGCTCATGCGAGCGGCATCAATCATGCCATGCGGGGTGAGGCTACGATAAAAATCATTAAACCCTCCTGCTGGTGACTCAGCTTCGGCGTGTCTTACTAAGTACAAATAGCGTGTCATGGATTCTCCTGTTTCAATAAAACAATCAAATTAACTAACATTTTGCAGGAATATCAAAAAAATCATCTTGCTTTCCCCTCTTTAATTGCAAACAACTAAAACATTCATTTATTATACTTAAAAATCATAGATAGCACAGAAATTCTCGACAATGTAAAGTAATTTTCGGAAATTGCAGACGCAAATACACGCTTATCTCGTTTTATTAAGCAAGAACGCAATACCCAAATGAAACAACTATTCTACACTTTTGTTTTAATACAGTTTGCCATAATGCCTTCATTAGGACAAAAGATTTGGGGGGGGTATTTGGATAGACCTATGCCTCGAAATGCTATTTCTTCAAATATGTATCGCTTTCGTGGAGAATTCTACACGGATTTGATTGGAACAAGCAGTTTTCCTACTCAATTAAATTTTCATTTGGTTAGTAAAAAAACTGGTACTAAGCTGCTGACCGTTCGAGCAGATAAAGTTCAGTATTCTCCACTCACAATAACTCATCCCTGTGATACCCTTAAGAATAAACAGTTTTATTTAATAGAATACCAATTCGGAATGGTGCTTTCACCAGCTGTATATGCAGATCCAGAAGGATATTTTATTACCCATGATCCTGTCCCGCTCACTTTAGACAATTCAGTAACAAATATCTCCAACGCTTCATCGGGTATTCAATTATTTCACGAGCTGGCCGCTCCTACTTTTGGAGACATTAGCCTGACTAATTTTGGTTATTCTCCCGAACAAGCAATCGTTGGGTATCTGATGACTTGTAAAGATAAACCCTTTAATTATCAACATTTTGTAGCTTTTTTGCGGTTTCCACCCGCTAATATCAATTAC
>JBGAVQ010000144.1:0-13694 GCA_044228045.1 Spirosomataceae bacterium | reverse complement strand
GATTTTAACGGAGGTGCTACGGCTAAAAATGGTAACAATAGCTTCAAGCCTATTATTCAGGGGGTTACATTGGGCTATAACCAGATTTCGGAAGTGCCTATTGTGAATGGCCGTTACTTTGTATTGCAAGAAATAGATGCAGCTCGTAATGTGGCTATTTTGGGCGACGAGGTTGCCAGTTCACTTTTTCCGAACATGGATCCAGTTGGGCGAGAATTTAAGTTGAGTGGACAGAAATTCTTGTGTATTGGTGTGCAAGAACGAAAAGGAGAGAGTTTGATAGACATGGGTGGAAACCCCGACACCAAAGTTCTGATGCCGCTTCCAACTTTTTCTCGCTTGTATCAAGGGGGGAATCCTGATATTGATATTGCTATAAAAGGCAAAGCCAATGATGAAAATCTTGAAATGCTGATTAGTGATGTAACAGGACTCATGCGAAGCCGCCGAGGTTTGAAACCTACGGCTAAAGACAACTTTGCTATCAATAAAGTAGAAGCGGCAGCGGAGGCGTTGCAGTCCTTATTTGGAGTACTCAACTTGGCTGGTTTGGTGATTGGTAGTTTTTCTATCTTAGTCGGAGGCTTTGGTATTGCCAATATCATGTTTGTGTCTGTTAAAGAGCGCACTAACCTGATCGGTATTCAAAAATCGCTTGGTGCCAAAAACTACTTCATTTTGTTCCAATTTTTGTTTGAGGCAGTGTTCCTAAGCCTCATTGGAGGATTGGTCGGAATCTTCTTGGTGTATCTCATGTCTTTTATACCTTTAGGAAGCCTTGATATTGTACTTTCTGCTAAGAATGTCATCATTGGCTTAACTGTTTCAAGTGTAATTGGCTTGATTTCGGGTATTATCCCAGCGATGGTTGCTTCTAATCTTGACCCTGTAATTGCCATTCGGTCAAAGTAGAGATGTTCGGAGTTGGCTATGTAATTAACAGTTGGCAGTGAATATCTTACTGTAAACCGAATACCGTAAACTATGGCTTAATGTACCGCTTTTTCATTATCGGGATTCGGGTGTTTTTGGGCCTGATTTTCTTCACATCAGGCATGGCTAAGATTTATTATCAACAAGGGTCTGGCTTCCCCGGACTCATCGGTCCTGTTTGGTTAGAAGAACGTCTGGTGCAATACGGCTTGGATTTATTTGCCCGTTTTGTGGCTTATTCGCAGGTGATGGTAGGTTTGTTGTTGCTTACCCAACGCTTTGCTACACTTGGGGCGGTTATGTTGTTTCCTATTATTTTGAATATCTTCGTTGTAACCGTGTCATTGAAGTGGCAAGGAACTCCTTACGTCAATTTCTTTTTACTTTCGCTGAATGCAATTTTGTTGACACACGATTTTCATAAGCTCAAATTCTTAGTTTCAGAAGATACTGACTCCAACAAGTCATGGCGTATTGAGCGAAAGTACCCCCAAATAGACAGATTGTGGTTGGCAGGTATTGGGCTGATTCTGGTTTCTACGCTCACAGTCAAGTTCTCTGTTTTTCTTTCGTATGGATTAGTGGTGTTGGGCTTCATAATTGTAGTGACTTGTCAAGTTTGGCAACGTCGAAAACAAAAAAATGCTAACTTGCCCAAGTGAAAAAGGGTGTGCTTGCTAATCAATCCTAATAACCCATAACTTTCTACTACCAATGCTCAGAAAAATTATTGTTACGCTCGTCATTATACTCGCCTTGGTGGGTTTAGTAGCTTTTGGCATTACACAGGTTGTGTATAGCGAAGGCGATAGGGCTGGTACGGTCTCAAAATTCAGCCACAGAGGATATATTTTTAAAACCTACGAAGGAGAACTTAATGTAGGTGGTTTTTCGGGTCAAACGGGCAACATGACACCCCAAATTTGGCAATTTACTGTATATCCTAACGATGCCACAGTTATTAAAAATCTCGAAGAGGCGGTTGTATCAGGTAAGCGAATAAAACTACACTACAACGAACACCTCTACCGTTTTTTCTGGATGGGCGACACAAAATACTTAGTCACCAAGGTTGAATTTGCTCCTTGATGAGCTGGTAGAACTAATTCGAGGTAAGAAGTAGGAGATAAGAGGTAAGTAGCCCAAATAATCCTCGGTATGTGCCACATACCGAGGATTATTTGGGTAAATCTTTACAAATTCAAAGTATCCAACACGCTGTTCATGTTACGAACCGCCGCTGCAGATTTCTCGAACAAGGCTTTTTCTTCGTCGTTCAAGTTATAATCAATAATTTTCTCCCAGCCGTTTTTGCCCAATACTACGGGTACGCCCAAGCAAATATCTGACTGGCCGTATTCGCCTTCGAGCGATACACAGCAAGGCATTACACGCTTTTCGTCACGCACAATGGCTTCTACTAAGGCCATTGCTGCTGCACCAGGCGCATACCAAGCCGAAGTTCCCAACATACCAGTAAGCGTAGCACCCCCAACCATTGTATCGGCAGCTACTTTGTCAAGTTCTTCAGCTGTCAAAAAATGAGAGACAGGCACGCCGTTCCAGGTAGCCAATCGCTTCAAAGGAATCATGGTTGTGTCGCCATGTCCGCCAATCACACTACCGTGAATGTCGTTTGGAGAGGCGCCCATTGCCAGCGACAAATAGCACTTAAAGCGAGCACTATCTAAGGTGCCACCCATACCAATTACTCGGTTTTTTGGCAAGCCAGAGGTTTTCAGTGCCAAGTAAGTCATGGTATCCATCGGGTTCGACACAATCACCAAAATGGCATTGGGTGAATAGTTCAAGATGTTGGTTACCACCGTTTTAACAATGCCTGCGTTAATGCCGATGAGCTCTTCACGGGTCATGCCCGGCTTACGAGGCAAGCCCGAGGTAATAACCACTACGTCCGAATTAGCTGTTTTGGCGTAATCGTTGGTTGAGCCTGTCAAGGTAGTGTCAAAACCCAACAAGGCAGCCGTTTGAAACATATCAAGCGACTTCCCTTCGGAGATTCCCTGCTTGATGTCAAGTAATACGACTTCGTCGGCTAATTCTTTGCGAGCGATGTTGTCTGCGGTGGTGGCACCTACAGCACCTGCACCTACTACAGTTATTTTCATACAATCAGTCAGTTAAAAAATTGCGGTTAATGAATTAAAAGTTAGCTACAAGCAAGACCACTTGTAACCGATGTTGTGATCATGCCAGCTTAATTAGCTCACATGGGTTGGCAAAATTAAATAAAGTTTTGATTGTTGTTTGAGTAACTTTACTTAGTTTCATAATCATTATTTCAAATAATGACCATGAATGCTATCTTGCATCCAAAAAACAAACCAATGGAGTGGTATCAAGTACAAAACGAGAACGAGATTGACTCGCCAGCGTTGCTCATTTATCCAGACCGAGTGCAACACAACATTGACACCATGATTGAGCAAGTGGGTGGCCATGCCAGCCGCTTAGTTCCTCATGTAAAAACCTATAAAATGGGCGAAATTGTGCAGATGCAATTGGCAGTTGGCATCCATCGGTTTAAATGCGCCACTATTGCCGAGTTAGAAATGACACTGGCCGCCGGAGCCAGCTGGGTGTTAGTGGCTTATCAACTCACTGGACCCAAAGTTAGCCGATTTGCTCAATTGCAAAAAAGCTATCCAGACGCTACCATTTGTTCGCTGATTGACAATGTAGCATCAGCACAACAACTGGCGCAACAGCTTGAAAAAGAGGGGCTTGTTGCTGCTGTTTTTTTGGATGTAAACAACGGACAAAACCGAACTGGTTATGTACTTGACGATACGATTTTTGATACTTATTGTCAACTGGCTGCAATCCCCAACTTAGTACTGCAAGGCTTACATGTTTATGACGGACATCTAAGAGATGCTGAATTCTCGAAACGAAAAGCTGCCAGTGATGATGCTTTTGCGCCTGTTTATGACTTAGTAGCGCAAATTGAAGCTGTGGGGTTACCAACGCCTGAAATTATTTCGGGAGGTTCGCCAGCGTTTTCGTCGGCATCTCAGCGGCCCGGTGTTTTTTGTAGCCCGGGTACTACCTTGTTGTGGGACTGGGGCTATGCAAATCTGGTATCAGAGGTTGATTTTCAATGGGCGGCTGTGCTGATGACAAGGGTAATTTCAAAACCTAACAAAGGATTGATAACCACTGATTTAGGACATAAATCTGTTGCTTCTGAGAATCCCTTAGATAGACGAATTATATTCTTGAATTTGAGTAATTACGAACCCGTTGGTCAAAGTGAAGAACACTTAGTGCTAAGGGTAAACGACTGGGAGTCAGTTCAAATCGGTGATGTGCTGTATGGTATTCCCTATCATGTATGTCCTTCGGTAGCATTGCACGATGTGGCCTATATTATTCAGCATAATAGGTTGATAGATACATGGGATATAGTGGCAAGAAAACGAAAAATCACTTTTTAATAGATAGGTCTCAGTCTGTACCGAAGGTCTTTTCAATAGCGTAACGTTTGCAAACGCTACGCTGTTAGAATAATATAAACTATTTCTATTGAACAACTTAAACGATAAAAATAGCATGGAAACTGCAACCCCACCAGCCCACACCTTACCCGGAGGACTTACGTTACCAAAGGGAATCCCCATAAAACTACAATTCAACTCTGTCGAAGAAGCCCGCCTGCATCGAAAACAAATGTTAGCAGTATCTTTTCGCTTGTTTTCCAAGTTTGGGTACGATGAGGGCGTAGCGGGCCACATCACCGCCCGAGACCCTGAGTATGCCGACCATTTTTGGGCCAATCCGTTTGGCATTGACTTTGGCAGTGTTAAGGTGTCTGATTTGATTTGTGTCAATCATCATGGCGAAGTGGTAGAGGGTAAATATAGTGTCAATCGTGCTGCTTTTGCCATTCACTCGCAGGTACACGCTGCCCGTCCCGATGCCGTGGCTGCAGCCCACGCCCACTCAATGTACGGGAAATCGTTTTCTACTTTGGGCAAAAAACTCGACCCCATTACCCAAGACGCTTGTGCTTTTTATGAAGACCACGGAATATATACAGATTATACCGGCGTAGTAAATGAATTGGAAGAAGGGCAACGAATTGCACAAGCATTAGGTAAAAACAAGGCGTGTATTCTCCAAAATCATGGCTTAATGACCGTTGGTGGCACTGTTGAAGAGGCTACTTGGTGGTTTATTACCATGGACAGAAGTTGCCAAGCCCAACTCATTGCCGAAGCCACAGGGCAAAAACCAATTCATATTCCGCACGAAACCGCCCTGATGACCCGTGGACAAGTGGGTTTTCCATTTGCAGGACTCTTCCAATTTCAGCCACTACTCCAACGTATTTTGAAAGAAGGAACAGACTTGTTTAATTGACGCAAAATGGAGCGATTCATCCCTACAAACTATCAGCGAAAAATTTATTTAGAAGGCTTTACAGGCCAAAAGCCACTGATTTCGCCCGATTGGTCTAAGTTGGAGCAAGCCGCAGTTGTCAAAATGACACCAACTGCCGCTGCCTATATTGTGGGTGGGGCAGGCAACCAACAAACCATGCTGAATAACCGGACAGGTTTTGAACGGTATCGAATTGTTCCTCAAATGCTCAATGATGTAGAAAGTCGAGATACGTCGGTTGAGTTAGTGGGTGTCAAAATGCCTTCACCGTTTTGGCTATGCCCCATTGGTGTCTCTGAAATGGTGCATCCCGACGCTGACTTGGCCATTGCCAAAGCAGCTGCTCAAATGGGTATTCCAATGGTGTTTTCTAATCAGGCTTCGGTGCCGATGGAAACTTGTGCAGCAGCCATGGGCGATAGTTCCCGCTTTTTTCAGTTGTATTGGTCTCGCTCTCGTGACTTAGTGGCAAGTTTAGTGAATCGTGCCGAAAAATGTGGTTGCAAAGGCATAGTGCTAACGCTTGATACGACCTTGCTGGGCTGGCGTACCAAAGATTTAGACTTGGCGTTTCTACCTTTCTTGCAAGGCAAAGGCATTGCTCAATACACCTCAGACCCTATTTTTCAACGATTATTAGATCAAGAATTGGCCAAACCACCCGCCAGCGATTTCAAACCGAGCATTACATTTGAAACGCTTCGTAATCTGATTATGGCCGTTCAGAATTACCCAGGCGAAGATGGTTTTGTGAAAAAACTGCGCTCAGGGCGTGCGATGGGAGCTGTCAAACTATTCACCAGCATTTACAGCAACCCTGCGCTTACGTGGGACGACCTTTCATTTTTGCGAGAACTAACCAAGTTGCCCATTTTCTTGAAAGGAATTCTGCATCCTGAAAATGCCAAAAAAGCCGTGGACTATGGCATGAACGGAATTGTGGTCTCAAACCACGGAGGGAGGCAAGTAGATGGGGCAATTGGTGCTATTGAAGCCTTGCCTAATGTGGTAAAAGCCATCAATAAACAGATTCCAATTGTGATAGATAGCGGCATTCGAGGCGGAGCCGATGTGTTTAAGGCATTGGCATTGGGTGCAACAGCAGTAGGTCTCGGAAGACCTTATATTTATGGACTAACCTTGGACGGGCAGCAGGGTGTTTGTGAAGTAATAAAGCAACTAATGACCGACTTTGAACTCACCATGAGCCTATCAGGTTGCCGAAGCGTAGAGGAAATCACAGCAGAAACATTGGTGAAATTATAAGGAAGTGTGCCACAAGCTCAATAATAGACTATTCAATTAGAGAGAAAACAAGCACTAAAACAGCCAGTCAGTAGCAATAACCCTTTATCATAAATCGTTTTGAAAAGGGCTGCTTTACTTTGTATATTTATAGCTCAAAATTATCTTTTTTCAACCAATGCCAACTAATCAAGAAAACGATTTACTTACACGAGTGTTGAGGTCTATTTTTTTTAAACGGGCTACCAACCAAGCTGGTCAATATGCTCGTAACTCAAGCAGTTTGGTAGAATTACTCCGCAAGGTACTTTCAAAAAGTAATGCGCTGAGTAGCGATACCTTCAAAAATTTCAAAGAACGCTTGATGGTTTTAGGCCGACTACTAAAAGCCTACGTTTCGGGCGAATACCGGGTGATTCCGTGGCAAAGCCTTATCAAAATTATTGCTGGATTGATTTACTTTGTGTCACCCATAGACCTCATTCCAGACCTTATACCTGTATTAGGTTTTTCAGATGATGTGGCACTTATACTATGGATTTTTCGCTCCATTCAAGACGACATCAACGACTTTTTGGCTTGGGAGCGAGGCGATTTGCAGTAAAATTAGAAAATGAAAAACGGAGCATCTTGCCTCTTTTACCGACACATTTAAACGATTTGTTGGAAAAAGTCTCCAAGCTCCAAAATTATTCCTATCTTTGACACGCTTTTAAACATTACAACTAACATGGAACTGAACATAATTCCGCTGATTTTTAACTTGGGTACGGGCGAAATCATCTTGATTGGCTTAGTAATTCTTCTTTTATTTGGAGGCCGTAAGTTGCCCGAATTGATGCGTGGCTTAGGTAAAGGCATCAAAGAATTTAAAGACGCTCAAAGCGACATCAAGAAAGAAATCCAAAAAGGAATGGATGATGTGAGCTAATCGTTAGCCCTCAATGAGTTAGGTGGTATCTCTGTTGCCACTAACCCATCACAATTAACCGATAAAAGGCATAGTTTGAGACAGGAATGCCTCGGGCTATGCTTTATTGTTTTTAGTTTGTTAGCATTCCATCTAACAACTATATCCAAGAACCAGAATAGAGCAGCACGTTTTGAAAAAATATACCTCTTTAAAAGATATTCAGGCCGACATACAAGCGGGTAAGACCTCTTGCCAAGAGCTGGTTGAACATTATTTGCGAAACATAGCCACGCTCAACGGGCAATTAAACGCATTTTTGAGCGTTTATGAAGAGGAATCACGGCAAAAAGCCACCGAAATAGACCAGAAACTGGCTAATGGCACTGCTGGTAGGCTGGCAGGGATGGTAATTGGTATCAAGGACTTACTCTGTTATCAAGATCACCCCTCGCAAGCAGGTAGCAAGATATTGGATAACTTTCAGTCGCAGTTTACTGCTACGGCAGTTCAGCGGCTTTTAGATCAAGATGCCATCATTATTGGCCGACAAAACTGTGATGAATTTGGTATGGGTTCATCTAACGAAAACTCTGCTTTTGGCCCATCACTCAATGCCGCAGATCCTACTCGTGTGCCGGGTGGTTCGTCGGGTGGTTCAGCAGTAGCAGTACAAGCTGACTTGTGTTTGGCTTCGTTGGGTACCGATACAGGTGGGTCTATTCGCTTGCCAGCTTCGTTTTGTGGGGTTATTGGCTTAAAACCTACTTATTCACGGGTGTCTCGGTGGGGACTTATCGCTTACGGTTCATCGTTTGATACCATTGGTCCCATTACCCATAGTGTAGAGGATGCCGCCTTGCTCCTCGAAATAATGGCTGGTGCCGACGAGTTTGATAGCACGGTTTCGCCAAAAGAAGTGCCTGAGTACACAAAATTATTGGAAAAAGATAACCGAAAATGGAAAATTGCCTATATTCGTGAAACATTAGAAGAGGGGCTTCAACCAGCTGTGCGTGAGCAGACCTTATTGGCTCTTAAACGTTTAGAGGCAGACGGGCATACTGTAGAGGCAATAGAGTTTCCGTTGGTGAAATATTTTTTGCCAACTTATTACATTCTGACTACCGCCGAGGTGAGTTCAAACTTGTCTCGTTTTGATGGCGTAAAGTACGGTTACAGAAGCAACAAAGCGGTTGATTTGGAGAGCCTCTACAAAAAAACACGCTCCGAAGGATTGGGCCCAGAGGCAAAGCGGCGCATCATGTTGGGTACTTTTGTGTTGAGTGCCAGCTACTACGACGCTTACTATACCAAAGCACAGAAAGTCAGGCGCTTAATCAAACAAGAAACAGATAGATTATTGGCAGACTATGATTTTATTGTGTCGCCAGCCTGTGCTACTACGGCTTTTAAAGTAGGTGAGAAATCTGATGACCCACTGCAAATGTATCTGACAGATTTGTTTACTGTACAGGCTAATGTTGTAGGATTGCCAGCGATTTCAATACCAAATGGTACCGACGAAAACGGATTGCCAATTGGTTTTCAAGCGATGACAGGAGCATTCAGAGAAGCTGAATTATTAAAGTTGGCAACGTATTTGTTAAGATAGTGCTGATTATTTATTAAAAAATAACCAAACCACACCAAGCAACACGATGAAATTATTGAGTAGAAACCTAAAAATACTTGCGTTAGTTACTTGTTGGAGTTTTTGCGTTAGCTACGCACAAGCACAAGAAGTTGTTAAAGATACTACTGCCGAAGGCGCAGAAGTTGTGGTGGAACCAGATACCGTTCCGTCTATCCCCATCGAATTAGTACGAGAGCGACTCAAACGCCTCGAAAAAACAATACCACTGACCTACAATGAGTTTACACACGATTTTGTAGAATTTTTCGCTTTTCGCAAGCCAAGTTTTACCAAAACCATGCTCGAAAAGCGTAGTGTTTATCTACCATTATTTGAGGAATATCTTCGCAAGTATAACCTGCCCGACGAACTGAAGTACCTCTCTATGATTGAGTCTGGACTGAATCCCAAGGCTATTTCGTATGCAAAAGCAGGAGGCTTGTGGCAATTTATGCCTCGTACTGCTACCTTAGATTTTGGCCTTCGGATGGATCAGTACGTTGATGAGCGATTAGACCCCATCAAGTCCACCGAAGCGGCTTGTCGTTATATGACGCAACTGTATCGTATTTTTGGCGATTGGGAACTTGTTTTGGCCGCCTATAACACAGGGCCAGGCAATGTAAAACGAGCACAAAAACGCTCAGGACGCTATGGATTTTGGGAAATCTACAATCATTTGCACAAACAAACTCGTGGCTATGTGCCACAGTATGTAGGAATGGTGTATATGATGCAACACGCCCACGAACATGATATTTTTCCAGAAGCGCAAGAAGCAGCATTTGAGTTTGACACCCTTCATATTAATTCATACTTAGACTTAGCGAAATTTTCTCAACAGAGTTTGGTGCCAATGGAGACTATCCAACGTCTTAATCCGCACATTCTGACCAATGTTTTGCCAGGCTTTACCCGCAATTTTGCACTGCGAGTTCCCAAAGAAAGCTACGATTTTATTGCGTCAAATCGGCAAATGATTATGGACTCGGCAACCAAAATGCCAGCCTACAACACAGGGGTGATGTTGGCCTCAAACGGAGCAAAGCATAGCGTTGATACCACAAGCGGTGAAGCTACTGCTTCAAACGATGTAGAAGCCGATGAAGAAGTGGTACACAGAAAGCCCAAAAAGTTAATGTATAAAATAAAGAAGGGCGAAGGTTTATTTAGTGTAGCACAACGATTTAATGTAGAGGTAGATGATCTTAAAATTTGGAACCATTTGAGAGGATCAAATATTCAAGCTGGTCAGAAATTAGTAATCTACCAAGAGCAAACCTCAACTGGTGCTGAAGAATTTGCCAAAGCTGCACGTAAAGAAAATAGCAAAAACGATAAACCTAAGTATGTGAAAGTACAACGTGGCGATACCTTATGGAGCATTTCGCAACGGTATGGCGGAGTTTCGGTTGATAAAATCAAAAAGCTAAATCGTATTAGAGGGAATAGTCTTAAAGCTGGACAGCGAATCAGAATAAGCTAACTGGCTGATAAACAAAAAGCCCACAGTTCTATTTGTTGAATTGTGGGCTTTTTGTTTATTTTGAATTCCATTTCACCCCGTCGGTACCGTAGGTCTGACGGACTCGTGCCAACTGCACACTACAACTAATAAGCTTGTATGATTGCCTATATTGACGGAAAATTGACCCACAAAGAACCCGCTTATGTGATTATTGATGTACAAGGCGTGGGTTATCAAATCCTGATTTCCTTACAAACCTATTCGGCATTAGGAGCTGGTGACGAACGCTGTCGGCTTTATACCTATCTCAGCATTCGAGAAGATGCTCATGTGCTATACGGTTTCTCGACTTTTGACGAAAAATCACTATTTTTGGACTTAACAAGTGTGTCGGGTATTGGACCCAGTACGGCATTGATGATGTTGTCGTCGTTGAGTTCACCCGAAATTCGCCACGCCATTGTGTCCGAAGACGTACGTACTATTCAGAGTATCAAGGGGATAGGTAGCAAAACAGCCCAACGAGCTATTGTTGACTTGAAGGACAAATTTAAGAAAGATAACTTATTGGGTGGTACGCCAGCACTGTTTTCGGTGGCTACTACGGCAATCAGAAGCGAAGCATTGGCGGCATTAACTACATTGGGTATTCAAAAAGCTGTTGCGGAAAAAAGTATTGATACGATTCTTAAAAAACATAATAACGACATTACTTTGGAGCAATTGATTCGATTAGCTTTGCGCTAATTGAGTCATGTTTGGGTGAATAGATCATAAAGACAGAAACGACATTTTGTATGTATTGTTAAAATAGAACGACAACTCAATATTGGCAGTGTTTTTGCCGTTTTGATAAAGAGAGACGCTAAGTATAGTCTAAAGAATAAAAATGAGTTGATTTTTAGAGGATTACATTTTTGATGACTTCTAAAAAACATCCCAATAAGCATAAACAACACAGACAGTAACCCTCAATTTACGTGCAGTATTTGTTGAAGAAATACGTTCCCATCACTTTTGGTGGATTTTTGCTTACTTTTTTTGCGATTTTATCTGTTGCTACCCCTTCTCCTCGACGAGTCAATTCGTTGAGAAGGACTTTTGCCGACACCACAAAGAAAGACACCACACTCCCCAAGGCTCGGCCAAAGTTGGGGCGAAATTCCTATTTTAAACTTCCTCAGCAAACGGGTAATCGTTTCACTAACAGGCCAGTCGGTACTCCATTTTTGCTGAAAGATTCGCCAAGTTTAAAAACAGAATTTCTGCTTGATTCCGCTCGCCGTATGACTATCTACGAGCGATTTACCAACGGACTCATCTACCGTGCGCCCGAAACACTTCCGTTCTCGGACTATAGCGAGTTGCAAGACCGCCGAGTAAACATTGGCCTCTTGCGCTCATACGCAGCCAAAAGCGAAGGCAAGAGCGAAGTGACTGGGCGAGGCTTGCTACCCAAACTTGATTTGGGCAGTGGTTTAGACCGACTCTTTGGAGGAAATGGCGTGGATTTTAAGCCCAACGGATATGTGCTATTAGACTTTGGGGTTTTGGGTCAAAACATTGACAATCCTGCTATTCCGATTCAGCAACGCAAGACAGTAAACTTCATTTTCAACGAGCAAGCAGCTATTAACTTTAATGGTAAGATTGGCGATAAAATGAATCTTAATGCCAATTTTGATACCAGAGCAGCCTTTAACTTCGAGAATAAACTCAAACTTAACTACCGCTCATCCGAAGAAGACATTATTCAGAAAATAGAGGCTGGCAACGTGAGTTTGCCACTCAACAGTCAGTTGATACCGGGCGTAAGCAACCTGTTTGGTCTAAAAACACAACTCCGCTTTGGGCGACTCGATGCCACCTTGGTTGCTTCACAACAACGCTCCAGAAAAGAACGAATTGTGATTAGAGGAGGCACAATGGCCAAACCTTTTGAAATTCGGTGTGATCAATACGACGAAAACCGCCATTTCTTTTTGTCGCAATATTTTAGGAGCAATTATGAGCGTTCGCTCAAAAACCTGCCTGTTATTACGTCGGGGGTAACTATCACTCGTTTGGAGGTGTATGTAACAAACCGCACCAACACTACCGAATCGCTCCGAAACTTAGTGGGTATTGCCGATGTTGGCGAAGGCAAACCTTATGCTCGCACCAATCCCAATTTACTGCCACTCAATGCTACTTCGCCCGCTGACAACAAGGCTAACGGGCTTTTTGACCGCTTAGTAGCGAACAACGAATTCAGGCAAGTTGATAAAACGGGATTTGTGCTTGAAAATACTTTTCGTCTCGAAAAAGGTACAGATTATGAAATTTTGCGAGGAGCAAAACGCTTAACCGACCGAGAATACAGGTTTAGCCCCGAATTAGGGTATATTTCATTGATTACACCGCTACGGAATGATGAGATTTTGGCAGTAGCTTATGAATACACCCTCAATGGCCGCCGCTATAAAGTGGGTGAACTTACCGAAGACTACCAAGCCCGAAACGACGACGAAGTGCTGGTGCTGAAAATGTTGAAGTCATCTACCATTCGGAATAACCTAAGTTTGCCGATGTGGGACTTGATGATGAAAAACGTTTATTCGCTCAATACCAATTCGTTATCTCGCCAAAATTTCCAGTTTCGGATTATTTATAAAGATGACTTGACAGGTATTGATAACCCAAACCTACAAGAAGGACGGCGCATGAGAGATGTGCCACTTATTCAGGTAATGGGCCTTGACCGCCTCAACCCCGCAGGCGACCCACAAGTAGATGGTAACTTTGACTTCGTAGAAGGTACTACCGTGGACAGTCGAAACGGAAAAATAATTTTTCCGGTACTTGAGCCATTTGGCTCGCATTTAAGAAGACAATTTGATGCTGATGAGTCGTTTTTGGTTGAAAAATATGTTCATGACAAACTGTATCGCTCTACTCTGATTGATGCCCAACAAGTTACAGAAAAAAACAAGTTTTTCCTTCGGGGTAGTTCACAAGCAGGTTCTGGAGCCGAAATTCAGCTTCCGTTTGGGGTTGATGCCTCTTCAGTAACAGTGAGTTCAGGTGGAGCAGCATTGATGGCAGGCTCTGATTTTCAG
>JBGAVQ010000143.1:0-13717 GCA_044228045.1 Spirosomataceae bacterium | reverse complement strand
ACTGCCCCAGCCAATTGCATATGGAATGAGTGTTTCGACCTCGCAAGGCATTGTGTGCGTGGGTGGTGAAGACGCAAATGGGGCAAAAAAAGAAGCATTTTTGTTGAAATGGAACACCGAAAAACAACAAGCCGAAACCCAAGTACTTCCGCCGCTTCCGTTGCCACTGAGCAATGCTACCATTGCCGAAAAGAACGGGAAAATCTATATAGCTGGTGGCGAATCCGCCGGCAAAACGCTCAATATTTTTTTGATGTTAGACCTCAATCAAGCCGAAAAAGGTTGGCAACAACTGCCCGATGCACCTCTGTATGTTTCTCATTCGGTAGGGGGAATTCAATCTAACGGCGAAGGCGATTCCTTTTTCTTACTCGGCGGACGGCGCAAAAATCCCGACGGTATCAGCACGTTTTATAGCGATTGTTTTGCTTTTGACCTCAAAAAAAATACGTGGAAAAAGCTAAAATCTATTCAAACAAATGAACAACCCTCCGCACTTTCAGCGGCTACGGGTGTAGCGGTGGGGGCTACTTATTTAGTGATTATTAGCGGCGATAATGGCCAGACATTCAGCCAAGTAGAGCAATTTAACAAAGCCATTAATGAAGCGAAAACGGAGGCTGAAAAGCAAAAATTGCAAGCAGAAAAAGCAGTGTTGTTGAGCAATCATCCAGGGTTCTTGAAAGACGTTTTACTCTACAATACCATTACGGATACATGGCATTTGCTTGAAAAAATTCCATCGGCAGGACAAGTAACAACTACGGCGGTGAAATGGGGCAATGAAATTTACATTCCGAGTGGCGAAATCAGGGCAGGCGTGCGTACCCCCGAGATTTGGAAAGGGACAATTCAGCAAAAAACATACTTCTCCATCCTCGACTATGTGGTGTTGGCCATGTATTTTTTGTTGATGATTTTCATTGGCTGGTGGTCGTCGAGGCATCAAAACTCAACGGACGATTACTTCAAAGGCGGTGAAAAAATCCCTGGCTGGGCAACAGGTTTGAGCATTTTTGGAGCGAAGTTGAGTGCTATTACCTTCATCGGTATTCCTGCCAAAACCTACGCCAAAGACTGGACATACTTTTTTATGTTAATGACCATTGTGATGGTCATGCCTTTTGTGATTCGGTATTTTATTCCTTTTTATCGAAGACTCAACGCTACCTCTGCTTATGAATATTTAGAAAAACGCTTCAACTATTCAACCCGTTTTCTGGGGGCAGTGCTTTATATTTTGCTTCAATTGGGGCGCATGGGCATCGTTTTGCTACTGCCAAGCATAGCCTTGTCAGTTGTAACGGGTATTGACGTGATGACAGGTATTTTGATAATGGGCGTAGTGAGCGTTTTTTATACCGTTTTGGGTGGAATCGAGGCCGTTATCTGGACAGAGGTGGTGCAGGTCATTATTCTGTTAGGCGGAGCCTTGTTGTCGTTGGGTCTAATTCCATTTTTGCTGGAAGGCGATTGGCATACGCACCTCAACACCCTTAATCATTACGACAAACTCAAAGTTTTCAACTTCGATTTTGATTGGAGTTCTTCTACTTTTTGGGTAGTGCTAATTGGCGGTTTTTCGCTCAACCTCATTCAATATGGCTGCGACCAAACTGTGGTGCAACGTTACCTCACGACCAAAGACCAACGCACCGCCGAAAATAGCCTTCGGCTGGGAGCTTGGATGACTGTGCCTTCTACGCTTATCTTTTTTAGCATTGGCACATTGTTGTATCTTTTTTACCAACAGCAACCCGAAAAAGTAAACATTGCCCTCGACAGTCAGGATACCATTTACCCTTGGTTTATTGTGAATGAACTACCACAAGGCATTGCTGGTCTGGTGATTACGGCCATTTTTGCGGCGGCGATGGGTAGCCTCAATGGTAGCGTCAATTGCGTGGCTACGGTATTCACCAACGACCTTTTCAAACCATTTTCACCTCATTTGAGTGAGAAAAAATACTTAGTTACGGCCCGTTGGGTAACTTTTTCAGTTGGTGTTTTCGGAACAATCATCGCCCTATTGATGGCACAATGGAAGGTTTATTCACTTTGGGACCAATTCAACACTTTATTGGGGCTTTTTACTGGCAGCATTGGGGGCGTGTTTATGCTTGGTATTTTTACCACCCGGGCTACTGGCAAAGGCGTTGTTATTGGGCTGATACTCAGTAGTATTGTTCAGTTTGGTGTGAAAGAATACAGTTCCCTCAACCTGCTGATGTATGCATTTACAGGCTTGGTTTCGAGCGTATGTTTTGGGTATTTGTTTAGTTTGCTAACAGGTTCAGAAACCAAGAAGTTAGACGGCCTGACGATTCATACGTTGTAGAATTGTGAAAATCTAATTCATTACGTTCAAAAAATCAGCATAATTCCCACGATTGATGCCTGTAAAAGAGGCTTCGGGATACGTTTCTTGCCAAGTCTTAGGTGCTTTTGATACTTTTTCGGAGAATTTAAACTCAAAACCTGCCAAGTTGCCATTGGCTTCTTCGATGTAGTCAATTTCGGCGCCAGTGTAGGTTCGCCAAAAATAACGATTGACAAACCGGTCTTGGTAAGTATTATTTTTAAGACGTTCAGACACTAAGAAGTTTTCCCAGAGCTGACCTGCATCATTTCGAAAAGCCAAAGGATTAAGGTTGTTAATCAGAGCATTACGAACACCTAAATCATAAAAATAGATTTTATCCATTTTGACTACCTCTTTTCGCAAATTCCGACTGAAGCCCGACAAACGGAACACCACGAAGGATTTTTCGAGTAGATCAATATAGGAGCCTACGGTATCTTTACTCATTTGCAAGGCATTACCCAGCTCATTGAGCGATACCTCCGAACCAACCTGAAAAGCCAAAAGACGAATCAATTGTTGGAGCTTATTAGCATACTTGATAGATGATATTTCGAGTACGTCTTTGTAAAGATAAGCGGTGCTGAGTTCGTATAAATACCGAGTTTTATCTTGTTCGTTAGGCAAATTCAGCACTTCTGGATAAGACCCAAATCGCAAGAGTGATTCGAGTTGTTGGTCGAGTTCAAATGAATTAAACTGTTGGCGAAGTTCAGAATAAGCAATTGGAAAAAGCGAAAAAGTCCAAGTACGTCCCGTAAGCGACTCCTTGGTTTGGTTCGAAAGCTCAAAAGATGAAGACCCCGTTACGATGATTTTGAGAGAAGGCATGGCATCATGCAGGATTTTGAGGTTGATGCCCACATCTGGAATCCGTTGAGCTTCGTCAATAAATAACAGTTCGTAGCCAGCCACGAGCAATTGCATTTGGGTCAAATTACGACTCGAAAGTACGTTGATATACCGTAGTTCGTCGGCGTTGATAGAGAGCGTTTTGTAAGGTAAATCGGCTATTATCTGCTTGACCAAAGTAGTTTTTCCAACTTGCCTTGCTCCATAAATAATAATGATTTTTGAAGAATGAACAACCTTCTCTCGAATTTCGGGAAGTAATAAGCGAGGTATCATAATAGCTAAATTTCCGTTAAATTAGCGAATCTATTGGCCAAATTAACGCTAATTTGGCCAATAGAAAAATTTTTATGACAAAAACATTTCTTTTTATACTCTTTTGGGTGATTCAACTCGCCACTTTCGCCCAAACCAAAGTAGAACATTCTACTTATTATTACCAGCGAGTGGCTCATTTTAAGTCCTTGCCTCATTCGCCACAGGACATTGTTTTTCTGGGCAATAGCATCAACGATGGCGGCGAATGGAGCGAATTATTTGGTGATAATCGTTGCAAAAATCGGGGTATTAGCGGCGATATTTCTCAGGGTGTGCTTGACCGTATTGGCGAAGTAACCAAGGGGCAACCTCGCAAAGTGTTTCTGATGATTGGCGTGAACGATCTTGCTCGTAATTATTCGCCCGAACAAATATTGAGCAATTACCGCCAGATTTTGGATAGCTTGAAAATCCGTTCGGCTCGCACTAAAGTCTATGTGCAAAGTATTTTGCCTGTTAATGACCAATTCAAAAAATTTACAGGACATACCGCCAAGGCAGCGTTGATTCCGCTTGTAAATCAGCAACTTGAAGCCCTTGCCAAGCAATATAATTACACGTATTTAGACCTTTACACTGCCTTTGCAGACAAAGAAGGCAAACTTTCTGCCGAATTGACCAACGATGGCCTGCATCTGTTGGGGCGAGGCTATCAACACTGGAAATCAGTCATTTACCCTCATGTTTTTGACCTCAGCAATACCCAGCCATCCCTGATTCCGAAACCCCAGCAGTTGGTGTGGACGGGGCAACGTTTTTTTGTTCCAACTACCCTTAGCATAACGTCTGACGCATCGTTGCTTTCGTTGACAAACTTTACCAAAGCCATTTTTGAAGAAAAAGGGGCGGTTTTCGTTGCGTCAAGCGACTATAAAATCACCTTGAAATTAGGCGAAGTAAAAGCCCCAATCCATGCCGAAGAAGCCTACCAATTGAGGGTAGATTCTACCCGTATCGAACTGATTTCCAATACTTCACACGGTATTTTTAATGGACTTCAAACTTTGCGGCAACTATTGCGAGATGGCGTTTACGTGCCAGGTTGCAACATAAGCGACTACCCTGCTTTTGCTTGGCGTGGACTCATGCACGACGTAGGCCGGAACTTCCAGACGTTGCCTTTGCTGAAAGCCCAGATTGAAGTGATGGCACAATACAAACTCAACGTTTTTCATTTTCACCTCACCGAAGACGTTGCTTGGCGGCTTGAAAGTAAGCGGTATCCACAATTGACCAATCCTGATTTTATGACTCGAAACAAGGGCGAATTTTATAGTCAAGAGGAGTTCAAAGACTTGATACAGTTTTGTAAAGACCGCCACATCTGTAAAGACCGCCACATTATGTTGTTGCCCGAACTTGATATGCCTGGCCATAGCGAAGCCTTCAAGCGAGCAATGGGTGTGGATATGCAGTCGGAAGGGGGCGTGAAAATTGTGAAAGAATTGCTTCAAGAGTTTTGTGAAACCTTTGATGTACCGTACCTGCACATCGGAGGCGATGAGGTGAAAATCACGAACCCCAATTTTCTGCCGGAGATGATTGCACTGGTGGAATCTTACGGCAAAAAAGTAGTGGGGTGGATGCCCGGCGGCAACCTCCCCAGCACGGTGATTCAACAATTGTGGCAGGGGCAAGTTAAGCCAAAGCGAGGCATTGCAACAATAGACTCACGTTTTTTGTACCTCAACCACCATGACCCACTCGAAAGCGTGGTAACGATTTTTCATGATCAAATTTGTAACGTATCACAAGGCGATGCCGAGCATCTGGGGGCCATTGTATGCGTTTGGCCTGACCGTAGGGTGGCTACACAAGACGACATTTTAAGGCAAAATCCTGTGTATCCGGCATTGCTCGCTTCTGCCGAAAGGCTTTGGTTGGGTGGTGGCATCAGCATAGGTAAAACGCTCATTGGCAAAAGGGAATCGGCTGATTTTAAGGCATTTGCTGAGTTTGAAAGCCGACTAATTGACCATAAAAAACTGTATTTTCAAGATAAACCTTTTCCCTACGTTCGGCAGTCGCACATTTATTGGCACATCACTGAGCCATTTGCCAACAAAGGCAATCTTGACGCTGTGTTTGAACCCGAACAGGCAGCGGATGTTTCAAAAATCAAAACAGCTACCCACGAAGCCGTGGGGGGTACAATTTACCTGCGGCATTGGTGGCAACCGCTGTCCGAAAGTTGGTTCCCCAATGTCCAAGAAAACAGCACGGTGTATGCCTTTACACAAGTTTGGTCTGACACCGACCAAGACGCTGGTATGTGGATTAGTTTTAACAATCTTTCTCGTTCAACTGCCACTGACAGTCCACCCGCTGGGGCTTGGGATAAGCACAAAAGCAAAATTTGGTTCAATAATCAGCTTGTTGAACCCTACCAATTTGCTCGTGCAGGACAAAAGGGGCATTCCGAGATTCCGCTAATAGACGAAAGTTATGAGTATCGAATACCAACACCCGTGCGACTGAAAAAAGGCTGGAATCAAATTTTAGTCAAAGCTCCCGTTGGCAGTTTCAAGTCCGCTTGGCAAAACCCCGTGAAATGGATGTTTACAGCGGTATTGGTAGAGTCAAACACACGTAATCCAAATGCCCTCGATGTTGTGTACAAATAAGCTACGTTCGGTTGCTTTATTGGTTTGTTTGTTCCTGTCTCAACCAAGTGAGGCCCAATTTTCTTTGGCAAAAATTTTTGGCTCAGGTATGGTATTGCAGCGTGAACAACTCATTCATATTTGGGGGAAAGGCATTCCTGCCCAGTCTGTAACTGGTAGGTTTAGTACTGAAAATCAGAAAACTACAATAGCATCAGATTCTTCTTGGCATTTGGTTTTCAAGAAGCAAAAAGCCAATGCTGTGCCTCAAACCATTCGGATAACGAGCAATGAAGTTGCTATTGAACTTACCAACATTCTCATTGGCGATGTGTGGATAAGTGCGGGGCAATCGAACATGGCGTTTATGCTCAAAAACGACCAATTTGCACGCCAAACCTTGCCTCATGCCCAACACCCCAACTTACGCCTGCTAAACTGGCAAGCGGGTTTAACTACCTACAATTCTCCCTATAAACCAGCAGAAATTAGCCGTTTAAAGCCTGAAAACTTTTATGCAGGTTCGTGGCAAATGGCAGACTCACTCACGGCAAGAGATTTTTCGGCGGTGGCATTTTATTTCGGGCAGATGGTGCAAGCGTCCATCAATATTCCTATTGGTCTAATTCATTTGGCGGTTGGCGGCTCACCTTGCGAAGCGTGGATGCGTGCCGAAGCTGTGAAAGCTGATGCTGAGTTAGCAAAAGTCTTTCGAGGCAACTGGCTCAAAAACAATAGTTTAGAGCCGTGGTGTATTGAAAGGGGACATCAAAATCTGGATAATTTAATCAATGAAAAATCCGAACTGCTAAACGATTCGTTAGGTTATAACCATCCCTTCAAACCCACCTTTCTGTACCAAGCAGGTATTGAACCCTTGCTTAATTTCCCCATCAAAGGGGTAATTTGGTATCAGGGCGAGAGCAATTCACTTAGTTTGGGGCGGGTAAATCAGCATGAAAAACTATTTCCCTTGTTGATTAAAGACTGGCGAAAAAACTGGAAACAAGGCGATTTCCCTTTCTATTTCTGTCAATTATCGTCTATCGGTACCGAAAAAGGCTATAAATCACAGTATTGGCCCGAATTTCGAGATAGCCAGCGACGTATAGCAGCAACAATTCCTAATGTGGGCATGGTCGTTACGAGCGACTACGGTCATCCATCGGACGTTCACCCTACTAACAAAAAAGTGATTGGCGAGCGATTGGCACGACTTGCGCTGGCCACAACCTATCGCCAAAAAATAGCAGCATCAGGGCCAGTATTTTTAAAAGTGAAGAAAAAAACAAATCAATTTATTCTTATTTTTCAATATACTGAAAAAGAACTAAAAACCGCTGATAACCAAGCCGTAAGAGGGTTTGAATTGGAAGAAGCTTCTGGTAAATGTACGAAAGTACAGGCCATTATAAAAGGTAAGACTATCATTATTCCTAACAACAAATCCACCACTTACCGACGCCTTCTTTACGCTTGGCAACCATACACTACTGCCAATCTAATCAATTCAGAAGGTTTGCCTGCTTCGACTTTTGTGGTTGAGTTATAAATTGTAGATAAGCCGTCGCCCGAGAAAGGTAGTTTTCTTCATTCTTCTCAATTTTAGTGATTAGTTTCTCAAAATCATCCTCAAAAAAATCCACTCTACCTTTCCCAAAACCATTCATCTCAATCTTATTGCGTGTAGTTGGTATTGCATAGTACCTTTGAATCAACAATAACGCAAACAACAACCAATTAAAACGCAATAAAGCCATGAAAACTCAAAATAAATTGTATCGCATTCCAAGTGAAGGTAAATTAGGTGGTGTAGCCGCAGGCCTTGCCGAACATTTCGACACCGACGTTTCGTTGATTCGTGTTCTGATGGTGATGGCCTTCTTTTTCCCCCACGGATTTCCAGTAGTATTATGCTACTTTATCTTGTGGATGGTGTTGCCAAAAGCACCCGTTACTCGTACAGATATCACGTCAGAAGTAGGGTAATCTATTGATTATCAATAAAAAAAAGCATCGCTCTAAAAAGAATGATGCTTTTTTGTTTCTTGCCTCGTCAGACCTTTGGTACAGACAAAGCATTAGTTTTTGTACCGTTTATGCAATTCTTCAAAAAGTACGGTTAGCCCCTGTTCGGCGGCTTCTGACTGCACGTTGGCAAAAAATATAAAAGCTCTATCACTGTCTTTAAAAACATAGACTTTGCTCAAAAACGTACCCGGATTGCCTCTATGAAATGAATATTTAACCAAGCTATTGCCATCAGCGTACCATTCCCAACCAAACGAAAATACTGGCAAGCCATAGTGCATATAGTTAAATTCTTCTTGTGTGAATAGCGTAGATTTCCCCAAGAGTCCTTGAAGTTGCAATTGAATAAATTTGGTGTAATCGGGCAAACTTACATTGATGTTTCCTGCCGACGACAGCCAATTGAGTTTATAGCTTTCTGCTGGTTTTTCGGGCTTCAGCTCTTCATTATGCCCCCACGTTTGGTTTTTGTCCTTGTAGTTTGGCTGACCAAAATCAAAGCGTATGCCCAATGTTTTGCCTAATTCTGCTACCAACGTTTTGTAATCTTTTCCTGTTACTTTTTCAAGCATCAAGCCTGCCGCCACATAACTCGGATTTGACCAATAAATCGTCTGCTTTTCTGTAACAGGATTTTGTTGTAAAACCCAAGCTACAAAACCATATCGCTGCTGTTGTTCATTTCCACTAATTTCTTTGCTGGTTGGTTTATCATTAGTGTAAGTCCATTTAATCAAGTTAGCCCTAAAAGTCAGCAAATCTTGTAAAGTCAATTGGTGATACGCTGGATGACTCTTTGACTTTAATTCTGGATATAAATCAAAGAATTTGGTATCCCACTTTAGCTTTCCTTCTTTAACCAACAGTGCGGCAATATAGCTGGTTATCGTCTTGGTATTCGAGCCAATCCGAAACCTATCGTTGATGTCAGCAAGTAGGTTGGAATTTGTTTTTTTAGTTCCAAGTGCCTGTATTTCAATTACTTTTTCAGACGAAATTACGGCATAATTTAGCTCAGGGATATGGTAAAGCCTTCTGATGCTATCGGCAAATTGAACGCTGGTTTGGCTGTATGATAAATGACAAAGAAGTAGTAATGCGACTGTAATTGAGTGTCTCATAGCGTAGTGGAAAGTAAAAAAACGGTCAGACCTGCGGTACAGACCGAGGTGGTTTGGGGCTTGACCATCAGCGTAGCCTACAAAATCCTCAACTTCGCAAAGCTTAACAATAGCGTTTTTTCACCTTGGGTATCAAACTGAACAGTGGCTTTACGCCCGCCTGTGGATGGGTCTGTTTCTACTTTTTTGACTAAACCAAAACCAAACTTTGGATGCTCCACTTTTTGCCCTGCAGCTAAATTAGCGGTATCGCTTGGCGTAAAATCACCCGAAGGTGTGCTACTGGTGGCTTGTTGAGTAGGCACTCCTGTCTTGACAGGTTGAAAGCCCCCAGAGCTTGATTTTTTGATGAGACTTTGAATAAAATTATTGCCACTGCCAAAATCATCGTCTCGTCCGTAGCCCCGCTCGCTACGTACACGGGTACGAGAGCTTTTGAGGTATTTGGGGTCAATTTCATTTAAAAAACGACTTGGTTCACAGGGCTTTAATCTGCCGTATTGATAGCGTGTTTCGGCATAGCTGAGGTGCAATTTTTTTTCGGCACGAGTAATGGCCACATAAAATAAGCGTCGTTCTTCTTCTAAATCGTCTCGGCTTTCGAGCATCATTTGGCTGGGGAACAGGTCTTCCTCCAAGCCTACAATATACACGTGCTTGTATTCTAAGCCTTTGGCTTGGTGTATCGTCATGAGCGTTACTCGGTCGGTGTCGCCGTCTTCGTCACTTTCGTCAGCAGATGTCAGCAGCATAACCGTTTGCAAGAATGCTGATAGGGTTTTCTCGTCATTATCAGGGTTATCCACAAACTGTTTGATAGAGTTGAGGAGTTCTTGCACGTTCTCGTAGCGGCTCAATCCTTCTACGGTTTTGTCTTCGTAGAGTTCTTTCAACAGACCCGATGCCTTAGCCACGTGGCTGGCTACTTCGTAAGCATCTTTGCCTTTCTCAATCATGAGTTTAAACGACTTTATCAAATCTGCAAAACCTTCGATGGTAGCCGCCCAACGACCTGCGTTATAATTCTTAATATCACTTACTACATCCCAAACCGAAACGCCCTGTTCGGCAGCTGTAACCGTAATTTTGGCCACAGTTGTGTCGCCAATGCCCCGTTTGGGCGTATTGATAATACGTTTGAAGGCTTCTTCGTCTTGTTGGTTAATTGTAAATTTCAGATATCCCAGCAGGTCTTTAATCTCTCGCCGTTGGTAAAAAGACAAACCGCCCACAATACGGTACTTGATGTTGAGCTTACGAAGCGATTCTTCAAAAGCACGAGATTGGGCGTTGGTTCGGTACAAAATAGCAAAGTCGTTGTTGCGTAGCCCATCACCCATTTTAGACTCAAAAATATTGGTTGCCACCAAGCGAGCTTCTTCGGCATCAGACGATGCTTTGATGAGTTCGATAAGATTGCCTTCTTCATTATTTGTCCACACTTCTTTGCGAAGCTGTGCTTTGTTGCGGGCAATTACCGAATTGGCAGCATTTACAATGTTTTGGGTACTTCGGTAGTTTTGCTCGAGGCGAATGATGGACAAATCGGCGTAATCTTTCTCAAAATTCAAGATATTCTGAATGTTGGCACCACGGAAGGCATAAATACTTTGGGCATCGTCACCCACTACGCAGATATTTTGATGAACGGCTGCTAACTTTCTGGTAATCAGGTATTGAGATACGTTGGTGTCTTGAAATTCGTCCACCATCACATACTTAAACTTATGCTGATACTTGTTGAGTACGGTCGGGTAATCACGAAACAGCACGTTGGTGTTGAACAGCAAGTCGTCAAAATCCATGGCATTGGCCTTGAAGCAACGTTCTGTATAAATCTTGAACAGCTTGCCAATTTCGGGTAGGCGTGCGGCAGCATCGTCTGCCTGAACAATAGGGTCGGCCAAGTATTGGTCTGCCGAAATGAGCCGGTTTTTTGCCCCCGAAATGCGATTGAACACTACATTGGGTTTGTAGATTTTGTCGTCGAGGCCACGCTCTTTAATGATGCTCCTGAGCAGCGATTTGGAGTCGTCGGTATCATAAATGGTAAAGTCAGAGGTATAACCCATGACTTTGCCTTCGAAGCGTAAAATTTTGGCAAACACGCTGTGAAAAGTACCCATCCAGATTGCCTTTGCGTCGGGGCCAACTACCCGTTCTAATCGTTCCCGCATTTCGCCTGCGGCTTTATTAGTAAAAGTCAGCAACAAAATCTGAAAAGGGTCCACTCCACGCCCAATTAGGTGTGCTGTACGAAAAGTGAGTACCCGTGTTTTGCCCGAACCCGCCCCTGCAATAATCATTAGTGGACCATTGAGGTGCTCGGCAGCTTGGCGTTGGGGTTCGTTAAGTCCTGCAAGAAAATCAGCCATAGCATAAAATTATTCCCCAAAGGTACAAAAGTAGTAGGGTTGTTGTTTACAAAATAACTTCTAACTTTGAATACCTAAAATGATATCACCATGGTCAAGCATATTTCTATAGAGAACTTTAAGTCAATCAAGCAGTTAGATTTTGAAGCCAAGCGAGTCAATGTTTTTATTGGTGAACCCAATACAGGCAAATCGAATATTTTGGAGGCGTTGGGGAGTTTTACACCAGACGGAGAATTGAAGGATAAAATTAGGTTCAAAAAGCAAGACGATATTTTTTATGATAACGAAATAGCCCATAAAGTTCAAGTTGTAGCTGATGACTTAAATTCGGAATTTAGGTATGATAACAATCCAAATGGAGCGAAACAGGTCAAGCATTCTGTTCTAAAAAAAATATTAAACAGAGAAACAAACCTCTATACCAGCCATTCTATTCAGAGAAAGGATGGCGATTTTGCGGTTCTAAATACGAATAATTTTGATATTAACCCCTTCCGCTATTACCTTTTTAAGCATTTAGAATCATATTCGGTTGAAGAAAAAAAATATTTACTTCCTGTTTATGGTCAGAATCTTTTTTCGATTCTTAGGATGCACAAGGAGATTCGAGAAATGGTTGCTGAATTACTTCTTCAAAAAGGGTATCGTCTTAATTTGCGGGTAAATGAGAAAGAGATAGAAATTATGAGAGAAGACAATGGCGTTTTTATTTCGTACCCTTATCAAACCTTATCCGACACCCTCCAACGCATTATTTTTTACACAGCAGCCATTGAAAGTAACAAAAATGCCGTACTCCTTTTTGAAGAGCCAGAAGCCTATACTTTTCCATTCTATACTAAAGAATTAGGCGAACGCATTGCCTACGATGACTCCAATCAATACTTCATTGTTACCCACAACCCCTATTTTTTGATGGCTTTGGTTGAAAAAACGCCAACCATAGACCTCAATGTATTCATTACCTATATGGACGACTACCAAACCAAGCTTCATCGCATTGCCGATGAGGAGCTATCGGAGGTAGTAGATTTGAATACCAGTATTTTCTTCAACCTTGACAAGTTCCTCGCCCCTGCATGAAACCCGTTGTTGTAGAAGGAATTCCTGATGCCGAGTTAATGAAATTGTTTGGTTTTACGACCAAGCTAATCACCAAAGAAGGTAGCAAAGGTAATGTCTGTAATCGCTTAGAAAAATCTCAAAACACACTTGGGGTAGTGGACGAAGACCCAACATCCGAGGGGATACCCAGTTATTTGAAAATCTTAGAGCGTAAAGGCGAAGCGCACGGTATCATCCATTTGTTTGATCCCAAGAGACAGAATACGGTGGCGATGATTTGTCCGAATTTGGAAGAGTGGTTGAGTAAAGTGGTGAAAGACGAAAAAATAGACATCAAGAAAGATTTCGGTTTACCCGATTCAGGTAAGGAGCTACACAAGGTCATTAACCGTGAAATCCCTAAATTTCAGAAGCTCATAGCTCATCTAATCACTATTCAATCTGCACCCATTATTCACTTCAAGAACCTTTTATTGCCAAATTAAAGGCATCCCTTCGTCTAATCTTTCTCCTTAATCATCCCCTCAAATCAGTAGTACAGGTAACTTTCAAGGGTTTAGTCGTTTTTTTTAATAAACTTTGTTGTGTTCTCACAGTCAAAGAGAAAAAACATACAGGTCATGAACATCAATACAATTTGGCGGTACACCGCTGGGCGGCACTCTGCTGGGCGGCACTCCGCTCTTTTAATCTTTTTCCTTTTAATAGGCACATTGGCCTCTGCCCAAAACTTTCAAGTAGTGGGTGTAGTAGTAGATATAGCCGACAAAACCCCCTTGATAGGTGTAACAGTACAGCTTATAAACCAAGCTGATTCAACCAAACGCCTCGGCATGACTACAGATAAAGACGGGAAATTTTCGTTTAAAGTGACCAACCGAGGAAATTACCAATTGCGAGTTTCGTATGTTGGCTACAAAACCATAGAACAACGAGTACGCACCGATGAGCCAGTGAAGAATGTAGGGACTATTGAAATGTCGCTGG
>JBGAVQ010000142.1:0-14328 GCA_044228045.1 Spirosomataceae bacterium | reverse complement strand
CATTGCTGCCATATTGTGTCCTTCATGTTGAGCAAAAGTTACGCCCGAAATCAAAAGAGCAAATGCGAAAACGATTGTTTTTTTCATTGTTTTGAATTGTTTGATTGTAAAAAAATAATTGATTGAAAGTGAAATAGTTAACATACAGTTTTTGCGATTTTTTCCATGATGTGGTGACTATCACCAAACCGACAAAGGGCATCGCAGTTTTTTCTAAGTTCAGAAAACAAAATGTATTTGATAGAAACGTTGTTGCTTTTGACCGATGGACGGGCCAATTGCAAGCAAACGTCTTTTTCTCGATGGTCTGGTACGACTAAATAGAACGTTTCGTCACCGTCAGCTATGCTATATGACAAATCACTCAGACGTAGAATCCCAGAATAAATAGAGGTGCTTTTTTCTACCTCGAAAGCTGCCAGTACATTGTCTGTGCCTTTCTCGAACCAAAGCACGTCAATTAGTCGGATGGTGTTTCGGGTTTCGGAATCACACTTAATAGACGGGAAAGTAGCTTGGCATAAAAACGAAAACTTGTGTCCGTCGTAGCTTCTTGATTGGTCATTCGTGGCAGGAAAAGCGTCGTAACCCAGTGCTTGACCGATTTTCAATAGATGATACTGCATTTCGGTATGCAGGTTATCGTCCTGACGCTCGGCTTGGACTTCACGGTGGCGTTTTTCAATGAGTTTTTCCAGCTTCTGCCGTTCTTCGGCAGAGAGGTATTCGTCATTGCCTAATATCATTTTTTGTGTACCAATCTCAAAAAGCAATCCAGCCAAAGCTCCTAAGTCAGACGAAAGTTCATTGCGGTGTTCTTGGTTAGTTTTGAATATGACTTCTCGCATTTTCAAGAACTCTGCCCACGAGCCCAATTTTTTCTTGTCTTTAAACAAGTAATTGAAGCCGTTCAAAATAGCCGTATTGAACGGTGGAATCAGCGTGGGATGAAGGAAATACAGGATATTGGCCACAGAAGGCCCCAAGCCTTTGATTTTGAGTTCATCCAAGCGAATGATTTCTCGAAGCAGCTGTTCTTCTTTGGTGGCGTTGAGGCAGTTTTCCAGAAACTGCCCAAAGGCTTTTTTGTGGTCTTGGTTTTCGTAAATGTCTGGTATTCTGAGCTTGGGCTTCCAATAAAACGGGTGAGAAGCTCCCTCAAAAACCTGTTTTTGTTCGGTAATACAGTTCAATACAAATTCGAGTGATGACCCTCTGAAATCGTTAGGAAACTTGCCCTGTTTGATGTCGGCCACGATTTGCTGTACCCCCCGCCGAATGGAACGAAAGGCTTTTAGACGCTCTTCGTTGTTGATAAACCAGGTGTTATACACCGATTCTTGGTCGGACTTGTATTGACTGATGATATGGCTCAGGTTGGTGTTCATCAACAACAAGTTTTGTTTTGTTGAATAGGCGGACAGGGCGTATCTCCATAACTGCAATACACGCAGCAATCACCATGTTTTGGCCTCAAAACCGTTTTACACTGCTCACATTCGTAAAAGAATTGGCAAGCATCTGTGGGCATGGTTTCTGTTTTTTTATGACCACAGTTTGGGCAGGTAATTTCAGATTGCAAAATGATCGCTGTCATTTTATTATAATTTTATGTTTGACTACTTTGTAACCTGCTGCTTGGATATTTTGTGTAATTTGGCTGACAGTTGCTTGTTTAGCGTCGAACTGTATCATTGCACGGCCATTTGTATAAGACACTTCTGACGCAACTACACTTCTAAGTTTTTGAAGTTCAGTTTTGATGTGTTGCTCGCATCCTGCACACGTCATTCCTGAAATGGTAAACTCAACCTTTTTTATCTTATTCTTTTCGCTTACAACCGCCTGATTTTTATTGTTTTGAAAAAGAAGATGTGAATAGCTGGGAAATGCTAAAAGCAAAAAAGATAGCACAGTTATTATACCCAAAAATGATTTAGAATCCCAAAAAGGTTTTTTGCTATCGTGTTCACAATCGCAAGAAGCTCGTTTTTGGGGAGTGAGTTTTTGATACCAAGCAAAGCCGAGAATCAATAAGGTTGCACCTATAAAAAAGGGTCTTGCTGGTTCAACCCAAGAAAAAGTTGAAACTATTCCACTCGTACCTGCAAAAATTGCCAGTATTGGCATGATGCAACAAAGAGAGGATGACAAAGCCGTAAGCAGGCTTAAATTTGAGAGAGAAAGTAGTGTTTTCATTTTTTAGCTCTAAATAGTTCCAATGTTCCAAATACAGTTCGGTATTTTTTTAACACCTTGGCACTTAAAAAACCCGCTCCAAGCAGGTAGGATGGCATCAGACCCGACACATTGCCACGGGTAGTTTTAAAACCGTCTAACAATTGTACACCGTAAAATAACGCCCTCATTAGGCTATTTTCGGCTTTTCCCCAATCTGCTATATACAACTCGCCATCAAACTTCAAAACCCTCTTGATTTCTTTGAAGGCATTGGCTTTCTGAATGGGAGTGAGGTGATGAAATACTAAACTCGAAATCACTCGGTCAAATGTCTCATCGGGATAAGGCAGTTTCATGCCGTCATATTGGTCAAGGCGAATAGGGTGTGGAAAATCTCGTAATTTATGCTGGGCAATTGCCAGTACTTCTGCATCTACATCCACACCCGTGATAAATGCCGAAGGGTATTTCGATTTAGTCATCATAGAAAGCGTGGCCGTTCCACACCCAAAGTCAAGGATGTGGAATTCGGTTTCGATACCCGCTTCTTTGATGAGGTCTTGTTTGAATTGCTTTTCGGGCATTGTCCATTGAATCAACGGGTCATATACTTTTGTCAACCAGTTGAATCGTAGGGCAGGGATGTAAGAGGTATCGCTCATAGATGCGCTCGTTTTTAGTGCTTATGCTCCATTGCTCCACCGTGCATTTTGTTCATGTCAGCAATAAACGCCTCTGCGATTTTGGCAGCAGTTTCGTTTTTATCAGCCCGAGCTACTTCTGCCGATTTTTTTGCTGATTCTATCGCTTCGCTGTGTTTGCCAGCTTTCATCTGGATTCGGGCTTGGGTCATCAAAAAATTAGCTTTGGCTTCTTGCGCCGTGGTTTGCTGAATCCACGCCAAAGCTTGGTTTATGTCTTTGTCGTTTTCGTAGTAATAATTAGCAGCTTGAAACAACAGCATGGGACGAGTACCTTTTTCATCTACAATTTTCTTCTTGATGTCGGCCATGATTTTTTCATCGGCAGTCGTTTGAATCGGAATTTTCACCGAGGTATTTTCCCAAGTCAAATACAGATTGGCGTTGTTTTTAGCGATGTCTTGAACTTCAATGGTAAAGGCTTCATAAAAACGATTCGTCGTTTCAGGTTTGGCCTTGAATCGTACCAAGTCTTTTGCTTGGTTGTACCCACCTGTACCGTGCATGGTCGTATCACGATTCAGCACAATCGTCCATTCATCCGCAGCGGGGATTGAGAAAAGCGAATAGTTTCCTGCGGGTACTTTTTGGCCACCAATGGTAATGTCTTCACTAAATTTAATGGTTGAACAATCGCCTGCACCTGTTCGCCAGAGTTCACCATTATAGGGGACTAAACCGCCCATGATTTTGCGTCCACGAGCCAAGGGACGTTCGTATTTAACTGTAATTCGAGCAAACCCCACTTGTTGTGTAAAATGTGCTTCGGGGCTGGCTGGGGGAAAGTTTAATTGGGCATTTGCCGAAAGGCTTGCTGCTAAAAGTGCGAGAATAAGTGGTTTTTTCATTGGGCCAAGTTGTTTATATAAGTGATGATTAGATTTTTTTCTTCTGAGGTAAGTAGGGATTTTTTATGAACCATACTATAAAATGGCAGAGGCATTTTGTTTTGCTCTATTTGGTTCTTCATTGACTTCAACTTACTGATTTGTTTTCTTTCTGAGTAAGTCCCAAATTCACTGAAATTCAATTTCTTTTTACCCTCTTTGATGTGCTTATTTAATAGCCAACCCAGCGGTTGGATGGATGAATACCACGGATATTCGGTGTTGTTGCTGTGGCAATCGTAGCAAGCTCTTCTAAGAATATTACCTATTTGAGTTGGCACTTCGTGGGTTTTAATAAAATCGGTAGCCATAACATGATTATCATTATTGGAGTCAGGTCGTATGAACTGTATTCCTACCAAAATGATAAATAGCCATACTACTATTTTCTTAGAAGTCTTCACGTGTATGGCTACTTTATTTCTTCTTGCACTTTCCCACAAGACGACATCTCTTTACCCATGTAAGGATTTTTAATTTCTTTGGTTTCGCTTAACCAAAACGCCCCGTTTTTGTTATTGTACATGGGGCAAAAGTCCTTATAGAGTGGCTTTTCGCTTCCGAATGCTTTCACCAAATCGTATATATCCCCACTTAACATCTCAAAATGTTCTCGTTGGTGGTCTATATCTTTGGCATTTTCAGCAATGTGTTCGACGTTCTCTTTGGCATCTTCTTTTACGGCATCATATACTTTCTTTTGATTAGCCGTAAATCCCGATTCATCTAAACCGCTTATCGTGGTCATCATTGCATTTGCGGCTGATTCTGCATCAATCGCATTGTCGTTTGCCAGCGCATTTTTTAATCCAAATAGCCAGCAACGATTTTTTGTACAGATGCTTTTTCATCTGTTGTGGTTTCGGGTGTGGTCGCTGCAATAGTTTCATTAGCAACTTCTTTTTGTTCTTTCGTTTGGTTGTTGCAAGAGGATAATAAAGCCACTGATTAAGGAGAGTGCGATTAGGGTTTTCATTTTTGTAGGTTTTGTGCCATCCTAAAATAGAAGTGTATTTTAGGATTATGGGTTAGTCAGTTGAATACAAAAAAATTAGTGTTTCATGTGGCTGCCATCGGCTTTCTTACCCATACCATTTTGAAAACAGTGGAGCGCACAGGCAACACCTTTTAAGCTATCACGTTTTCCCTTGGCATCTACAATGTCGCAAGTTTCGTCGGGATTATCCTTGATGGTAAATTCTAACTCTCCCCTTGGCATTGTAATAGCTTTTTCCATCCTTTCCCATTCTGCCCATTTTTTTGTTGGTCTTTGCATCTATCAAATTACCTTCACCATCCACAAAAAGCAATTTTGTGGTCGTCATGGTCTTTGATGATTTGGTCTTTGGTTACCAAAACCCACACTGGTGCCTTTGTTGTCCACCACCTTACCATCTTTGCCGATGCTAAAAGGATGTTTGTAATCAGATTGGGCAAAGGCAAATGTTGATACAATAGACAATAGGGCGATAAAAGCCCCGATTCGGAATAATTGGTTTGTTTTCATTTTGATTGAAATTGATTGTTAATTAAAATTTTAAAATTGGTTCACTTCTGGAAAGTTACGAATAGAACCAGCCCTCCTAAAATGATAATAATCATCCATTTGAGATACTTTTTCCACTTTTGAAGTGGCTCATTTCTTGTTTGACAACATTCTTTCATGGCCTTACATGATATGCCCCTCCATCGGATTACTGCCTTTTTTAAAAATGTATTCGCTGTTGAGCAAATACGCTCCCGACACCACAACTTTTTCACCTGCTCGCAAGCCATCGGTGATTTCCGTATAGTCTTTGTTGGTCGTGCCGATGCTCACCATGCGGCTTTCAAAAGCACCGTCAGCGTTTTCTAACCAGACCGTAACGCCGTTGGTGTCCTGAATAAGAGCATTAGTGGGTACAGCTATGGTATTTTTTACCTTGCCTTTCAGGGTGATGTAGGCTTGCATTCCTGTCTGATACTCCCGTTTGCCATTTGGAATGTCCACCCGAATTGTGACGATTTTACTCGAAGGCATCAACTCAGGATTGACAAAATTAACCCGCCCCTTAATGATGCGGTCAGCATAGTACGGAATCTCTACAAGAGCTTCCTTTGTTTGATTGAGAAATGGCAATTCTGTTACGTACAATTGTGCCTCTGCCCAAAGTGTACTGAGGTCAGAGAGCTTCAAGACAGTACTGCCTTCGCTAAGGTATGAACCCTCTTCGGCAAGAACTTCACTCACTACACCTGCGTATTGACTATTGACGGTCAGCTTGTTGTTGGGTTGTTCTGCCTTCTCTAATTCAGCAATTTGGGCATCGGTCATTCCCCAGAGCATCAATTTATTCTTGGCAGCTTCAACTAATTGTTTGAAGTTGATATCTGTATCTTTCAGCACTTTCTGTTTTTGCGAAGCAATCAGGAAATCCCGTTGCGAAGCCGAGAGCTCTTCGCTGTATATCTCATAAATGGGCTGTCCCACTCGTACAAATTCGCCTATGTTGCGTACCAACAGCCTTTCAATGCGTCCGGGTATCCGAGCCGTGACGGTTGAGAGTTTGTCTTTGTTTTCGGTGAGCATGGCCGCCAGCGTAATTTCTTCACCGAGTGGCCGCAGGGCTACCGTTTCTACCTGTACGTTTGCCAGTTGTTTTTGCTGGTCGCTTAGTTTTAACCCCTGATTTTTCATGTTGGGGTCAATGACAATTTTGGTCAAAGCCATCTTGCAAATCGGGCAGGTACCAGGCTTTTTTTCCATCACCTGTGGGTCCATTGAGCAGGTATAAAATACATTATCTGCTACTTTTTCAGTGCTTTTGGGCTTACAAGATTCCCAAAGTACCGTTAGCCCCATTAAACCTGCGGTATTGATAAATGCTCGTCTTTTCATCGCATTGATAGTTCGTTAGATTTTACAAAACTTTCGCTGTCCATAAGGAATTGTGCGTTTTCAGCAATCGTTTCTTGACTCGAAAGGCCAGATAGTACCTGAATCCAGCCCCCTTGTTGTAGTCCCGTTTTGACTGTACGGGAACGGAACGCTCCCTTTTCCTGCACAAATGCGGTTTTGGTTCTGCCCATATCAAGTAAGGCGGTCGTCGGCACCCACAAAGCTTCCTGACTGCCGGCATTGATAGATGCTTTGACCAATGAACCAATTTTCAATTTGCCATTTGGATTGCTCAGATATACCCTTGCCTGTGGGTTGCGATTGTTGGCCGAAATCATGGGTTCGAGGTAGTTTACTTTGCCGAAAAGTTGGGTTTCTTCGTTGTTTTCCAACATAATCATCACCGACTGCCCTACTTTTACTTTGGGTACATCAGTTGGGTAAAATTCAAGCATTGCCCAGACCGTACCCGTGCTTTGCACATCGAATAAACGTTGTCCTTTTTGCACATACATTCCTTCTTTGAGGGTCAATTCACCGTTTTGAGCGACAGGTGGCGGCGCAATTGACGAACCGGTTTTTGAACTGCCCATCCCGCTGCTCATACTGCCGCTTCCACCCGAAGGTGAAGGCATTGGGGCAGACCCTCCAACACCACGCTCGACAATCACACCATTATACGGGCTGTAAATGCTCAATTGCATCGTTGGTTTTTTGCTTTGCTCAACAGCCTTTATTTGCTCAGAAGTCAAGCCCAACAGCGATAATCGTTGTCTGGCACTTTCTATTAAAACCTGATTATCAGCGTCGTTTTGTAAAAGAAAAATTAAGTTTTGTTGTGCTGTTACAATTTCGGGACTGTAAATGTCCATGATTTTCTGGCCCTTGCTCACCGCTTGGAATGGATATCGCACGTACAGTCGCTCTATTCGACCACCAAAGCGGGTGGCAATACTGTTTAGAGCCTGTGCATCATAACTCAAAAAACCGAAGGCATTGACGACCAGTTTTTGGGAGCGTTGTTCAGGTTGGGTGGTTTTTACGCCACTCAGCACATACTCATAAGTAGGCTTCACCAGAATCGCTAAACTGTCATTGGGTGAAAGGGCTTCACTCTCGATAACACCTCCTTTTTTTACTAAGTCCATCCCACAAATCGGGCAAGAACCTGCTTTGTCTTTCTGAATTTGAGGGTGCATAGGGCAAGTATAAACGGCTTTTTCAGCCGAGACAGCTTCTTTTTTTTCGACTAAATCCATACCACACACGGGACAGGAACCCGGTTTATCGTAGGTTTTCTCGCCCTCACATTTCATGGTACAGTAATATTGCTTGCCTGCTTTTTTCATTTGCCCCATCATAACCGTTGCTGTATCGCCGTGGGTTTGGTGGTTAGGCACTTTTACCAAATCCATACCGCAAACAGGGCAGGATCCTGGTTTGTCGTAGGTTTTGTTGCCTTCGCATTTCATGGGGCAGGCATACACATCTTTTGGTTTGTCTTCGCCTTTTTGGAAATATTGGTTGATATACTGGCAACCTGATAAACCAAGGAATAAGACAAAAATCAGCCAAACGAGGCGGTTATCTTTTTTCCAATTCTTTTTCATATTCTACCTGTGCTTGCAGTAGTTGTTGTAATAAATCTAACTGGTTCATACGAGCCATTTTGAGCTCCATCCACGCATCAAGTACCATGAACAATTCGTCGGTATTCTGTTCATAAGCCAACAAGGTGCTTTGATAGCGTTTCCGAAGGGCAGGGAACTGCTCGTTTTCGTATTGCTTGATTTGAGTTTGATACGACTGCATCATTACCTGACGATCAGCCAAATTCCCCAAAATCTGATTAGTCAAACCTTCACGTTGTTTATTGTAAGCTTGTCGTTGATAATCAAGCCCTTTAATATTGGCTTTAATTTGTCGGCTTGACCATTTGGCAAAAGGAATCGTGACCATACCCATGAGCGTAAATTGCCATTGGTTGCCAAAAGCGAACATGTGGCCGTACTGTACACCGAACATGGGTTTGAGCTTCTGAAATTCTACCTCCTGTTTGTAGCGGGAAATGGTCAGGCTTTGGTCAATCACTTTTAAATCACTGCGGTTTATTACAGCGGTGGTATCCAAATTTAACGGCGTATTTGGGTACAAATAGGCTAACGAAAGTGTATCAATCTGAAAGTCAGCGGCTCGGTCTTGTAGCATGAGCGTGTTGAGCATTACTTTTTGCTGACGAATGTCACCGTCGAACATTAGGTTCATGCGATCTAAATCCAAAAGTGCGGCTTTGGCTTTATAAATACTGCTTAATTTTTCCTGATTGTATTTGTAGCGAACCTCTGCCGACTCAATCATGTATCTGAGTAGATTTTGACTTTCTTTCAACACATTTTTCTTTTTTTCTAATACTAACCAACGGTAATAGGCCATTTTAGCTTCGGCGAAAAGCATATTTCGCATTACGCCTTTTTGAGCGACTTCCATACCCGACATGGATTTCATGTAGCGTTCTTCGGCATCCAGCATTTTACGATTGGGTATCATCTGTTCTCCCTGAACCATAAATGACCCCATACCCTGATTCATGCCTTCGTGGTATAATGCACCTGCTCGACTCCACATCATATAGTTGTACGGAGTCATAAAGAATCCCGCTCCAAATTTGGGCGCTTCCCAGTTTCGAGCGCCTTCGGCGTAAGCATCCAGTTCTTTTACTTTGGCATCCATCATTTTCAAATCGGGGTGAGTTTCCTCAATTCGATGAAGAATATTTTCCAGCGAAATATTTTTTTGTGCCAATATGGGCGATATTGAAATCAATAACAGCCACAAAATCAATAGCTTGTTCATTGTTTTTCGGTTAATGATTGGCTTCGAGAATGTCTATTTTTCCCAGCTTTCGTAATTCATATTCTTTTGCCATCAGGAAAATAAGCGGTGTAACCAAGAGAATATGCGTAGAGGAAGTGAAAACGCCTCCAATCATTGGCAATACAATGGGTTGCATAACATCACTGCCTACGCCCGTTGACCATAACACAGGTACTAAACCAAAAAGTGAAACGCAGACTGTCATTAGTTTGGGACGAAGGCGTTTGGCTGCCCCCATAACCACGTATTCTTCTAAGTCTTTTTGGGTGATTGTTTCTCGTGAATTTCCTTTCAAAGCCACGAGTTGCTGCATGGCATCGTTCAAGTAAATCACCATGACGATCCCCGTTTCGACCGCTAATCCAAACAGAGCAATAAATCCAACGGCTACCGCTACCGAGAGGTGAACGCCATAGAAATAAATCATGTACGCACCACCAATCAAGGCAAAAGGCACGGTAATAAGGCTTAAAAATGCCTCTCGAACGGATTTAAAAGCGAAGTAGAGCGAGGCAAAAATGATGATGACAACGATGGGCAGAATCATTTTAAGGGTACGTTCCCCCCGAATAAGGTTTTCGTATTGCCCACTCCATTCGATAAAATAACCCGCAGGGAGCTTCTTAACGGCAGCATCTAATTTCTGACGGGCTTCTTCTACGGTGCTTCCCAAATCTCGTTCCCGCACATTGAATAATACGGTTCCTCGGAGTAAAGCATTTTCGGAGTTAATCATCGGTGGCCCTTCCGAAATCTTCACATTAGCAACGGCGTCTAAGGGAATCGGGCCGTAGCCTGCCGTTTGCACCTGCATTCGTTTCAATGCTTGTATGTTGTTTCGGAAATCTTGGGCAAAGCGAGCATTAACAGTAAAGCGTTGGCGGCCTTCTATGGTAGTAGTCAAAATCATTCCACCCAAGGCACTTTCTACAATCATATTTACGTCATCTACACTTAATCCATAGCGTCCGATTTCTTCTTTTTTCACAACCACATCAATGTATTTCCCCCCCGTGATAGGTTCAACGTACAGGTCTTTGATACCATCAATACCCACTAATTCTTTTTTGAGCCGTTGGGCAACCGAAGCAATTGTATCTAAATTTTGCCCATATACTTTTAAACCTACATCGGTACGAATACCCGTAGAGAGCATATTGATACGGTTGATGATGGGTTGTGTCCAGCCATTGGTTACGCCAGGAATTTGCAGCTTGGCATTGATGTCATTAATAATGTCATCTTTGTTCATGCCCTTCCGCCATTCTGATTTGGGTTTGAGCAGGATGATGGTTTCCAACATACTGATGGGCGAATTGTCGGTAGCGGTGTTTGCCCTGCCAGCTTTGCCCAATACGTGCGTAACTTCGGGTACGGTTTTAATTAGCTTGTCCTGAACCTGCAACAATCGTTTTACTTCTGAATTGGAGACATCTGGAAGGGTTACAGGCATGAAAAGCAACGAACCCTCATCGAGCGGAGGCATAAATTCTGTACCCAGACTCATCACCAAGGGCACACTGATGGCCAATGCAATAATATTGACACCAATTGTTGTCTTCCTCCATTTGAGGCAAATCCGAATAATAGGTTCATAAATACGCTCTAAAAACCGAGTAAGTGGGTTGGCATTATCATCTTTGAAACGACCTCTCATAAAGATAAAAATCAACACAGGAGCAAGAATAATTGCCAGAAAAGCATCTACCAGCATGATAAATGTTTTGGTATAAGCCAATGGATGAAACAACTTGCCTTCTTGCCCTGAAAGCATAAAAACAGGCAAAAAAGAGGCGATAATGATAATAGTAGAATAGAAAATGCCTCTTGACACCTGCTTGGATGAGCGCTCAATGATTTCAAACCGCTCTTCTTCGGTCAATTTGGTAGCTTCCCGCATGGGGTTGGGCTTTCTACTAAATAACTTCTTAAACAGGCTCATTCGTTGATTGATTTTTTAGGTATTCCATTTCTTTTTCACGTTGCCGAATGGCTAAATTTCGATAGGCATTTTCTGCCATGACAATCCCATTATCTACAATTACACCAATGGCCAAAGCAATGCCCGTCAACGACATAATGTTGGAGGACACATTGAAGGCATTGAGTAAAATAAAACCTGTGGCTATCGTAATGGGGATTTGAATGATAATACTAATGGCACTTCGCCAGTGAAACAAAAAGAGCATAACCACTACCGAAACAGTAATCATCTCCTCAATCAATGTATTGGTAATGGAAGAAATCGAAGCTTCAATCAGTTCGCTGCGGTCATAAGAAACCTTGAATTTTACGTTGGGAGGCAGCCCCTTTTCTACTTCCTGCATCTTGGTTTTTACCCGTTTGATGACGGCATCGGCATTTTCACCATAACGCATTACAACAATACCTCCTACGACTTCCCCCTCCCCATCTTTGTCAAAAATACCCAGACGTAAATCGCCACCCATTTGTACCGTAGCGATGTCCCGTACCCGTACCGGCACGGAGCCATAATTGTCCACAGGTATATCTTCGATGTCTTTAACATTTTTAATATAACCCAATCCCCGCACGATGTAGGCCATGTCTGACATTTCAAATTTTCGACCGCCTACATCATTATTATTCTTACGGATGGAATTGAGAACATCCATCAGTGGCACGTTGAAATAATTGAGTTTGTAGGGGTCAATGTTGATTTGGTACTGTTTGCCAAAGCCGCCGAAAGAAGCCACTTCACTTACTCCTTTCACGGTTTGTAAGGCAAATTTGACATACCAATCCTGTAAGGCTCGTTGCTCACCTAAGTCCATGCCTGGGGCTTCGAGGTGATACCAAAAAATGTGTCCAACACCCGTGCCATCTGGCCCCAACGTAGGAGTAATACCCTGTGGAAGCAGTCGCTGGGCATAATTGAGCCTTTCCAAAACCCGAGTTCTTGCCCAATAAATATCCACGTTGTCTTCAAAAATGACATACACAAAACTCATCCCGAACATAGAAGTACCCCGCACATTTTTGATATTGGGTATTCCTTGTAAGTTGGAAACTAATGGATAAGTAATTTGGTCTTCAATGAGTTGCGGACTACGGCCCATCCACTCGGTAAAGACAATGACTTGGTTTTCGGAAAGGTCAGGGATAGCATCAATCGGGTTGGTTCGGACAGAATACACGCCCCAAGCGAACAAGCCCAACGCCAATACCATCACAATCAATTTGTTGTGCAGAGCAAAATGAATGAGTTTTTCTACCATACTATTTTATTAAATTTTTCCGTTTTAGCTTCTATTTTCCAGTCAAAAGCATTCCTTTGATGATGCCATTATCTTCCCATACGCAGAAAGCCTGTTGCTCATTGAGCATGGTCACTTTCGGAAATCTGCCAATACCCAAACTCGTCGGTTCTTTCTGCCCAGCCTGACTGATCCAAATTTGACCTTGATTTTGCCATGCGATAAACGTGTTTTGGTTACTGGTCGCAATGGAAGCATTGCGACCTTGTGCAAGGACTTGCTCGGGTTCGCCCAGCTTTGCAGTGAACAACTGATTTTCTCGCCGCCATACCGAGGTTAATATACCCCTTTCATTTAGGCTGATACCTCCACCGTCCATTGGGCAAGCGTTCAGTTTCCATGTTCCATTTCCCATTTTTACGGCGGGTTGAAAGGTATTTCCTCCATCTTTTGAAGCCGTTACGTACATATCCCGTGAACCGCCAATCCAGTTTCTGAACATCACAACCACCTGTTTGTCTTTCATAAGAATGGAGGGCTGGCAGCACTCACAGACAGTCGAATCGGGTGAATGATAAATAAGTTTATTCTTGCCCCACGTTTGACCACCATCCTTAGAAATTGCGCCAAAAATCTTGTTTTTCTTATCGTCTCTCAGGTCAAGCCAAGCCACAAAAAAAGTCCCTTTACCATCACTCGCTAAGGCATTGAAACCTTCTTTGGCGATTTCTGGTACATCATTGATAATAAGGTGGTTTTGCCACTTGCCCGTTTTACGATTAAGCAGATAGGCATACAAATCGCCCTTCTTGTCTATGGCAGTAATCACGGTGGAAAAACGAGAAGAGGCAATTTGTGGCCCTCTTGACACCCCTAAATGCAATCCTTGAAGACTATCAACCAAAACAGGCGAAGTAAAAGACTGACCTTTATCTTGGGAGGAAGTGTAATAGAACGCATTACCCTTACCGAATACCATTTCAATGGATTCATTTTCGCCTACACAAATGGCAGGTTGAATGCCTTTGGTGGAGAATAAGGCTTGTTGCCCACGGGCGACCGTAGTGACAATGACAAGTATTATAATTATTCTACTAAGCATCGTATTGAATGGTTAATGAAAGCACTAAATCAAATGTATGTAAGGGGGCTATTTCACTTCAAAATTGAGCATCATGCCGTCATCTTCATGTTCGAGGTTATGGCAATGAAACACAAACTTGCCTACCTTCTCAAACTTGGTGATAATCCTTACTTTTTCGCCAGGCATGACCAAAACCGTATCTTTCAAACCTTTTTCATGTGACAAAATGTTACCACGACCACCTGTTCGACTGGATACTTGAAAAAACGTACCATGAAGGTGCATAGGGTGGGGTTCATCGCCGTTGGTGTTGTCAAATTCCCAGATTTCGGTGCTGTTCAGGGCTACACTTTCGTCAATACGGTCCATATTGAAAATCTTCCCGTTGATGGTGTGCATCCCTTTCATGGCCATTGTTCCACCGTGCCCACCTGACCCCATGTTCATCATTACCCCAATATCGAAGGTGCGGGTCTTGGTAGCAGAAGCGGTTGATAGGGGTGTT
>JBGAVQ010000141.1:0-13875 GCA_044228045.1 Spirosomataceae bacterium | reverse complement strand
ACCGACTTACCTGCATCGGGCTGCTTGCCGCCTGATGCCAATACTACAAAACCAGGCAGGTTTTCGTTCTCACTCCCCAAGCCATACGTTACCCAAGAACCCATGCTGGGTCGCCCCAGCCGAGGGCTACCCGAGTGCATGAGCAGTTGCGCTGGGGCGTGGTTGAACTGGTCGGTGTACATGGCTTTCAAGAAGCTCACTTCGTCCACTACGGTCGAAAAATTGGGCAATAAATCTGATACCCAAGCCCCAGACCGCCCGTATTGCTTGAAGTCGTAAACTGGCCCCAACATTTTGGGAACTCCCCGAATGAAAGCAAATTTTTTGCCTTCCAGAAACGACTGCGGGCAGTCTTGCCCGTCTAATTTTCGTAGCTCGGGTTTGTAGTCAAACATCTCTAACTGGCTTGGCGCACCTGCCATGTGCAGATAAATGACCGATTTGGCTCGTGGTGCAAAGTGTGGCTGACGAGGCAACATAGGATTGGTGCTATTGACGGCAACATTATTAGGGCTTTTGCCCAGCCAATCGCAGCCACCCATCAATGAACCCATTGCCATAGCACCAAGACCCGTAGTGCATTGTTTCAAGAAATGCCTACGGGTTTCATATTGGAGGAACTGCTCGTTTGCTTCTTTAACAAGTTTCATAATTACTCAATAGTAGCTGCTGATTGTTCAAACTCAATCCCTTCATAAATCTCATTAAGCGAAATAACAGTCTCAAAATAAGGCAATTCTATTTGTTCGGATATATTGGTGTAAAATTCAAACTCCCATTTTTTGTTATTTCGTCGAAACACTTCCACGCAAGGTTCGTCTTGGTGAACTATCAAATAATACTGAGTGGTTGGCAAGGAGCAATATTCAACTCGTTTTTTGTCTCGGTCTGTTTTTTCAGTGCTTTCTGAGAGGACTTCGACAATTAGCACAGGGTGTGTTACCCATTTTTTGGCTACGCCTTCCTTATTTACTACCATCATGTCGGGATAACGAAAGGTTTTTCCGCCTCCAATCATCAATTTTACATCGTGGCCGTATGCTTTGAAAGACTTGCCTTTTAGCGATAACTTAAAAAAGACAATGAAATTGCTCGCAACTTCATTTGCGGTTGGTGTTTCCCCTGCCATGGGTATAATCTCGCCGTTTACAAATTCATTCCGTTCAAAAGATTGTTCTTCTAACAGGAGGTATTCGTCGGCGGTATATAGTTTTGGGGCTACTAATTCCATCTTTTTTAGCAAATTAAAATACGATCAAAGTTACAAAATATCTAAATCAAGCTTCTTTTAAGGTCTGTTTTACGCTTGGTGCTTCAGTCTGCACCGCAGGTCTGACCGCATTGTTCCCAACCTCAAATCCTGCCGTCAGCCCTGCGGTACAGACGGGCTTATGTAGTTTGGCAAAATTTAATAATATAAATTGAATTAAATGGATGTAAGTCAGTATTTTACATTCTTACTTCTTACTTCTTACTTCTTACTTCTTACTTCCTACTTCTGTCTTTCGACTTAGATTACTCTTTCGTAATAAACTCATCTAAATTCATAATCGTATTGGCTACTGTGAGCAAGGTTGCACGAGCAGGTATGTCTTTGGGCCAATAGCGTTTGTCGTCGTCTGGACAGATGCTCAATAGTGCCATTGCTTCGTCGGGGTGTTTTCTGAAATTCTGTAAAGTGCTGGTATATAGCCGTTTGAGGATTGTCATTTTTTGAGCATTCACGTCATGTGCCATGGCCAATTGGTAGCCATACCGAATTTGAGACTCATAGTTGCCTTTGGTTTCGGTTTCCATGCGGATGGCCAATTGCTTGGCCGCCTCTATAAAAGCAGGGTCGTTGAGGGTGACAAGTGCTTGCAAGGGTGTGTTGGAACGAATCCGCCGAGCCATGCACACTTCCCGACTTGCTCCGTCGAACATGAGCATAGAAGGGTAGGGGCTGGTGCGTTTCCAATAAGTATATAAAGCCCTTCGATAGCCGTCTTCATCATAGTTCTGCTCCCAGCTTCGACCATTGTATGGCGACTGCCACACGCCGTCGGGTTGATATGGCATTACGCTTTTGCCATACATTTTTTTACTCAACAATCCGCTAATCGCCAACGATTGGTCTCGCACCTGTTCTGCCGAAAGCCTGATGCGTGGCCCACGAGCCAGCAGACGATTGTAGGGGTCTTTCTCCAATAGTTCTGGTGAGGCTTTGGAGTCTTGGCGGTAAGTGGCTGAGAGTACAATCTCTTTCAATAGCTGTTTCATGCTCCACTTGTATTCGTTCATAAAACGGAGCGAAAGATAATCTAATAGTTCGGGGTTGGCTGGTGTAAGTCCTTGTGTGCCAAAGTCTTCTAAGGTTTCAACAAGCCCTATGCCAAAGAGTTGTTCCCAGAACCGATTCACTGCAGTACGGGCGGTGAGCGGGTTTTGTTTGCTGGTCATCCATTGTGCCAAGCCTAAGCGATTGCGTGGATATTGCTTTGGCAAGCCCCCCAAAGATGCTGGCACATCTGGCCGAACTACATTGCCTTTGGCCAGCCAATTGCCTCGCTCAAATACTTGCGTTTTGCGAGCCATATCGGCGGGATTTTCCATCATAATAGGCGTAACGACTTCGGGCTTGGTGTTCATCAAATCCCAAAACTGTTTGGTTGCCACTTCGTATCCTTTTTTGTCTTTTCTTGGTACGAAGTCTTTGCCAAAGGCCATCCAATCAAACGAAATGGTGTAATCTTCTAAGCCTTTGAGCTTGGGGTTAATAGCCGAAAAATAAACGTCGTGTACGCCCGAAACGGCAGGTAAATCCAGCAACACAAATGTCCAGCCTTTGCGGCCTGTAGTGTCTATTTTAGTTTGTTGGATTACTCGTCCGTTCAAACTGTCCAAACTAATCTTGAATGTGCCGCCTGGCTTATTAGATTGGTAGCGATAAAGTAATTGGTTTCGGCCTGTCAGATTAACCTTTGCCAAGCGTGCCGAGCCTTCGTTCTGAATGCCCAAATACTTGGTATCAATCAATTCACTTTTTACAAATTTATCGGTTACCAAACTGTTGTAAGCAGGTTGCCATGTTTTGATAAATTGTTGTGTTTGTTTGGCTTGAGCAGGTGAAATATTAGTATGAATCCACTTAGTAAGTAGGTTCAAAGTAGAATCATCCGATTTGGTGAATGTTCTTAGTAGCGGATAGTCCGAATACGTGTCTTCGTCTCGGGTGTTGTTGAAAAACGCTAAATATTTGTAAAACTCCTCATGTCGAAAAGGGTCATACGGATGGCTATGGCATTGCACACAGGCGAATGTGGTGCTTTGAAGCGTTTCCCAAGTAGTGCTCACTCGGTCAAGCACGGCAGCGGTTCTGAACTCTTCGTTATCGGTGCCACCTTCGTCGTTGGTCATGGTATTGCGATGAAAAGCCGTTGCAATCAATTGATTGTCAGTAGGATTTGGTAATAAGTCTCCTGCTAATTGTTCGGTTAAAAACTGGTTGTAAGGCTTGTCGTCGTTGAAGGCATTGATGAGCCAATCACGATATTTCCATATTGTTCGGGAGTCGTCTCGTTCGTAACCTTTGGTATCGGAATAACGGGCGATGTCAAGCCACATTCCGGCCCAGCGTTCGCCGTATTGAGGCGATGCCAGCAGACTATCCACCACAATTTCGTAAGCATTGGGGCGAGTATCTTTTAAGAAATTGTCTAACACTTGTCGAGAAGGCGGCAAGCCCGTTAAGTCCAACGAAACCCGGCGTAGGAGTGTGGCTTTTTCGGCTTCGGGCGAGGGGGCAAGGTCTTGGGCTTTGAGTTTGTCCCACACAAAATAATCAATGTCGTTTTTTGCCCATTCGCTGACTTTGTCGCCAAAAAGCCAATCGAAAAAGCCTGCAAACAAGCCTGCTTTGGGTACTTTTACTTCTTTTGGGGGTACAAAGGCCCAATGGTCACCCCATTGAGCACCTTGGTCTATCCATTGGGTTAAGAGCTTGATTTCGTCTGCCGAGAGTGGGTCTTCTTTTTTGGGCATTCGTTCTTCGGGGTCGTGAGAGGTAATGCGCCTAATGACCTCGCTATGGTCGGCGTCGCCCGGAACGATGGCTATTTTGCCTGATTTGCCTTTGGTATTTACGGCATCTTGCCGAAACAACAAACTAAATTCACCAGCACGCTTTACACCTCCATGACACGCTATGCACTTGCGGTTGAGCAAGGGTTTTATTTCGGTATTGAAGTCAACTTGGCCGCCTTCCCACAAGCGCAAGCCCTGATAGCCAATCGCAAGCGTTGAAGTAGCGATAAGGATTGACAACCATTTTGTTTTCATTGGAATAGAGTTGAGGAAATTGCCCCCTAAATTAGGCAATATATGTCAATTCTACGCCTTTTTTTCGTAGGTATTCGCCAATATTAAAACTTAGCCCTGCTATAATTTCTATATCGTGGTTCCAGTTAAAAGTTTCAATACGTTCTTTCTGTGCTACCATTACCACCTGGGCTTCTGTTAATATCCAAATTACTTTTTCGATGCCAAAATCAAGGAGTTTATAGGTTTTTTTGTAGATATAACCCGACTCTGTCATTTCTTCTAATTCTGCGTCAATATCTACTTCGATGGCTATTTTGGGCGGAACGTCAGCGTATTTTTTAGAAATTTTTAGGGGCGTTGCCTCGGTGTCAAAAATAGCGATGTCATTGGCCAAATTATTTCTGTGGTTGATGTGTAAACCCAGCTCACTCGTTAAAACTGTATAAATGGTTTCATCAATATCTCTGAATAATATACCATTCAGATAAAAAACAATTAAGCCTTGTAAAGTGCTTGCACCCATGATTTCTTCAAAAGTTTTAGTTCCGTTCAATACACTCCGATACCCTTTGTAATAAATTGGCTTACCGTCCATGATTTCATAGACAAAGCGTAAAGGCACATTGCGGAGTGGTTTGGGAACAGCACGTGGTTGTTTGAGTGCAATCATGGTTAGCCTTTGTTTTGGTTGTTGGTCAGTAGTAGGGTTTCATGGGTTACTTCCTATACTGCTCAATAATTTTGTGCAATGCTTTTTGGGTTTCGAGGTTTGTGAAATATTCGTAGAGTTGCACGTGTCCGTCGTAGTCGAGGGTGAGGGCGGTTTCGAGGTTGATAAACGCTTCTTTGAATTGCCCCGCCTGAATCAGGTACAACACCGCCCTATAATACAAATCGGCTTCTTTGGGGGTTTCGTCAATGCCTTCTTGAATCAGTTGGTGGGCTTTTTCGTAATCACCTTGTTCAAAGAGCATCCATGACCATTTGAGCCATATTTCAGGATTGGCGGGGTCAAGCTCTGTTGCTTTTTCAAAGGCTTCAAATGAAGACACCATGTTGCCGATTTTGGCTTCTACCTCGCCAATTGCTTGCCAGTACCAAGCATTCTTGTCATTGATTTTTACGGCTTTTTGCAGAAAATGAAGCCCTTCGTACCACTTATCTTGGTCGCTGAGGCATACGCCAATGCCAAACCAACCGTCGTCCCACTGTGGGTCTAATTTGATGGCCTCTCGGTATTGTTGAATCGCCTTGTCGTACTTATGTTGTTTTTCGAGGCTGGCTCCTAAGCAGCACAGCGTTTCGGGCGAAACTTCTTCATAAGAAAGCGTGTAGCGATAGTGTTGTTCGGCTTTTTCGTATTGCTCCAAGTTCATGTAGGTATTGGCCAAATTGAAATGCGCCGATGGGAATTTCTCTTTAATGGCCACAGCATATTCATAAGCATCAGCGGCTTCTTCAAAGCGTCCGAGTTTACTGTAGGCTACCCCAATATTGTACCAAGCATCCTGCGAAAACGGGTCACTATCAATAAACTGTTGATAATAAGGCAAACTGGCCTCTAATTCACCGTGCATATCGAGGCAAAAAGCCAGTTCATAGAGGGCGTTTTCGTTGCTCAGGTTATGTTCAATAGCCAGTTTGTAGGCTTCAATTGCTTCGGCATATTTGCCCCAGTTTTGGTAAGCAAGCCCAATGTGATAATATACCTCGTCTTTTTCTTCTATTTCGTCCATTACGCTATACAAGGTATCAATGGCTTCTTGATAGTTGCCCATCAGGTTCGAGATGGTACCTCGCATATAGCGGATTTCGGGGTCGGAGGGGTTAAACAAGGCGGCTTGGTCAAGCTGGTCAAGAGCTTCGTTAAATTTTTGCAGGTTAGCCAATGCCTGCGAGCGATTAAGCATGAGTTCGAGCGAGTAGGGGTATTGGTCAAGCCCTACATTGCAGGCTTTTAGTGCATCTTCGAGCCTTTCTTCATCCAGATAATGTTCTACAATTTGCTCGTAGGTATCAAGGTCGAAGAATGATTGCTCATGGTTTTGAAGCATGACTTCAAATCGCCGCACAGATTCGCCAATTGCTTCGGAGTGGTCTTCGAATTCTTGTTCCATCATATTGGTATTGTGTTAGGTTATGTCCGTTAGTCGTTAGAAATGCACAAATACTGCTAAACTTCTTACTTTCGGATGCTAAAACTAATCATTGTGGCCATCTAAGAGCCGTCTATGGTAATTGATTTGACCCAAATGATAACCAAGGTGTGCTAATAAATGTACCAAAAAATACGCCGTAGTGGTTTTTTCAGCCAAAACCAATAGTGGATATTCTTCATCAAGTTGCTTGTCGGTTACCTTGTCAAGGCCTTTTTCAACGGCTTGAATAGTTTCGTCTATTTGCTTCAATAATTCAGAAGTTGGGATGTCTTTCAACGAAAACTCAAGCTCTCGGTGTCGAATATAACCAGATTTGCCAAGTTCGGCACCAATATAAGTATTGAGATTGCCCACCAAATGCAAGCATAAATTGCCAGCAGAATTGGCAATGTTTTTATCAATAACCCAAATGGCGGCTTCTTGTTGGTAGAGTTCTATCTCTTTACGGAGCTTGTTGAGGTCTCTACGAAACAAAGCCTTAAGTGTTTTGATTAACATAAATGATGTTGTAAATGCTAAACCAATGAAAGTTAAGCAGAAAAACGCTTGTGTCAAGGGTTTTGAACTTTATTTGCAAAAAAAGTGCAAACCCTTTTGATTGTATCGTCTAAGTTCGTAAAGTTGAAGTTCGTTGCTTCGACGAGCTTTTCAGAACGATACACAAAATGGTTGAAAGACGTGCGGGCGGTCTCTTTGGTAACGAGCGGTGCCTTGCCCGTTAGCCACGAACGAACGGCCTCAAACCGCCAAGCCAGGGCCGCTAAAAGTGGATTGATGGCATAAGCAGGTGGCTTTTTGCCAAAAGAAGTAGCTATTTTATTGAAAAGTTCTTGATAAGTGGTTGTACCAGCACTCAGCACAAAACGCTCGTCCGAAATAGAAGAATTCATCAATTGAAAAACGGCTTCGGCTACATCTTGTGCATCTACATAATTGAGCGAGCCTTTTGAGTAAAAAGGCCGTTCTTGCCAAACATATTTGAAAAGCTGCGAACTGCTCCGATTCCAATCACCTTCACCCAATACTACCGACGGACACACAATGACGGCATTGAGTCCTTCGGCAATACCTCGCCATACTTCTAACTCGGCCAAATACTTGGTTTTGGCGTATTCAGAATTGAGGGGCGAGTCTTCCCACTTTTGGGTTTCGTCAATGTAAATAGGTTGATTTTGGGTGAGTTCATTGGCTGGTGGCCTGCCAAGTGCCGCTACTGAGCTCACAAAACCTAACTTCTGTATGCCAGCGCCTAAACAAACATTAACCACATTGGCTGTGCCTTCTACATTTACTTTGTACATGGCCGCTCTGTCTTTGGGGGCAAATGACACCACCGCTGCAGTATGGATTACGGCTGTAACACCAACCATTGCATCACTAAGTGACGAACTGTTGAGTACGTCGCCTTCTGCCCAATCTATCTGGCTTTCAAGGTCTTGCAAAAGGCTTAGGTCAGCATTGACCCGCCTCAATGCTCGTACAGGCACACCCGCTTGTATATACCGCCGAGCAATTGCCGACCCAATCAGACCATTAGCACCTGTTAATAGAATCATGGTACAAAGGTACGGCTATCCGAATTATTTCCCATTTTTGTAGCAAAATTCACCAGATAAGTGTTGAGATAAGAGAGATTGAGAAGTGAGCCGCAATGGACATTGACAAGAGAAAACACTAAAAAAAACGTTTTTTGACAATTTTTGTGGTAAAGCCTGAAAATTATCGTCTGTACCGCAGGTCTGACGGCACAGACCTTATGTACCACAAAAATTGTCAGAGTTTCAAAAAAATATTACAACGCATTCGCTTAAGCACCAGAACCCAATGACAACCATTAAACTACTCGAATTAGAAGGTAAACTCCAGCACCCTATTTATGAGTTTTTGCTCTCACACGAAACATACTTAGAAGAAGCGCAAATAGACGAATTGCTTTCGCATGGCAAAAGTGGCTTACAGGACTTACGTGCTATCTTAAAGGCTTATAATCAGCACTTTGAAAAGTACAGAACATTTGAAAATGCCCACTTGGGATATATTACACAGGTGATAGCAGCCTTGGCCTACCTTAAAGACGAAGAAGCCTTTGATGATATGATTGGGTATCTTAAAACCGATCCAGAGCTAATAGATGCAGCTTGGAATGATAGTTATTATGAAGAATTACCCCGTTACTTTGCAACATTCCCCTCAAAAATTGAAGAACTTGGCAAGGCACTTTACGACAATGAAATAGTTATTGACACAAAAGTAATCCTTTGCATGGGCTTGTTCAACATGCCCGAATTTGTGAAACGTGCTGATTTAAAGCCTGCGATCGCTCAGATTTTTCTGAATTACCTTGAATTTTTGCTTGTTCCCGACAACAGAAAAACACTAAAAAGTCATAACGATTGGAACGACGAAGCCTTTCTGATGACCAATGTGATAGAAGGGTATATGAATTGTGGAGGCGATGGGCAAAACCCCTCGGTGCGTCAGGCTTTTGCCGAAAACTTGGCAGATGCTGGCATTTTTGATGAAAGTGATTTAGATGATTGGGAGGCTATTCCTCATCCCTTTGATGATATTTATCAAGCGAATCAAGCATGGAAACGTGTAGAAGAAGCAAACCATAAACGAGTTGCAGAACGTGAAGCAGAGCAAAAAAAAGAAGCTGAATTGTTGCAATTTCTGAACGCCACCCGTGAGTACCGCAAGGTATTTGACCGCAACGACCGAGTGACGGTTCGGTACAAAGCTGATGGAAAAATAGTGAAAGATACTAAATACAAAAAAGTAGAGGATGACCTGCTGAAAGGCTTGTGTGAGGTGGTGAGTTAGCATTAAAATCATTGAGCGAAATTGCGATTTGGTTGAAGAAATGAGTAGTCAGGTTGAATATTTTTTCAGAAAGTAATGAGGCCGTTTAGTTTTGGAGAAACAAAAAACGACTTCTGTTATGAAAAAAATCTCCTTTCTATGCCTGTTCCTATTGCTTTTTACTACACTATTTGCCCAAAATGACCTTTCTTCCAAAAAGCAACAGTAAGTTCGGCGAAATGTAAAAACCTTCACCCAAACCGAGATCAATGAGCTAACCAAAGCGATTATTGCGATGAAAAATCGAACGTCGCTTTTTGACCCGTCTATCAATGCCTACGACTATTTTGCCAAAATTCACTGGTATGCGCTAAATGGAGAGACTTCTGCTGCGCACAATCACAGTAGCTCTGCTACTCATGGCATGGGGCATATTGCCCACGAAAACCCTGGTTTCTTGCCCTGGCATCGAGAATTTATACGGCGAGTAGAGATGGAATTGAAAGTTTCGACAGGCAAGCAAAATTATACACTGCCGTATTGGGATTGGACCGACCGCAGCTATGATGCCTATATTTTTAGTGATAAATTTATGGGTAGTAACGGGGCAAAAGGGTCTAATTACGAGGTGCTTGACGGACCTTTTGGCAAACGAGCTAATCAGTTTCAAGTTACTTATCAGTCTGCTTTTGATAACCCCGAAGGCGGAAGTTTATACCTGCAACGGCATTTTGGTAGCACTCCCTTTGCCAAGTCGTTGCCCAATGCCAATGATGTGGCGCAGGCACTGGCGATTTCTACCTATGATGTGTACCCGTGGAGTGCCGAAACCAACCCGCAAAAGAGTTTTCGGCAGTTTTGGGAAGGGTTTAGGCCTATTCCTGGTGTATCACCCACTACTGTTGCCGCTCGTACACATGGTCAGGTTCATATTTATGTAGGCGGACACTTACTGTCTGATGCCTCGCCCAATGACCCTCTCTTTTTCTTGCATCATTGTAATGTAGATCGGGTTTTTGCCGAATGGCAAGACCGCTGGGGTACGTTTAGTTTCCCTCGTACATGGGTAGATACATTACACAATGTAACCCATAATTGGCGAGAAATAATGCCTCCGTTTAGTTCTTCATTTCGGGATATGCTCGATTTACGTGCCTCGGGAATACGGTATGATTCCCAGCGGAGTGTAATAAAAACTACCGAACCTGCTTTGCAAGTGGTAGTTTTTCCGAACCCGACAAGCGACTTAGTGCAAGTAATAATGCAGGATATTGAAGGCGATGAAGTACATGTTAAGTTGGTTTCGGTGATGGGCATAACTGTGCAAGACAAACAAGTATGGGTGCAAGACAAAGGTGTTCAAATGACCCTCAATCTCGAAAACTACCCAAATGGCATTTATTTGATTCAAGCAGCATACGAGGGGTGCACATTTACCCAAAAAGTAGTGAAACAATAAGCGTTGGTTATTCTGCCCAATACCACAGACGATCATAGTAATTGATAATGAGGCGATTATTGGCCGTAACCCAACGTGAGCTGCTCGGAAAATTGAGGTACTCGGCTTCTCTACTACTCAATGTAGTAGATGCCCCTCTGAATTTTATGTAATATTCTTTGGTGCAAATTTGCGTTTTAGCTACCGACAAAGGAACTGTAATACAGTAGGTTAGGGTGTGGGTAATTGATAATTGGTTGGCAGGGTCATCAAATTGCCAACCTTTTTCTTTGGCTTTCAAGGTATGGTAGTTAAAGGCTTGGAGGCTTTTGGCTACGTTGGGACGGTGGCATAGGAGTAGCGAGTCGAAAGGGTTTTGGGATGGAGCTTGGTAGTTGTAAGGGACTATATAGCTTACCAACATTATGGAGCTATCGACCCCACAGTCATACTCGTACAGTTCGTTGATGAGCAATAGCATATCTGTTGTTTCGGAGGAATCGAGGGGGTAGTATTGCCGTAGGTAGTAGAGTTTGTCGCCAGCAGGTGTGAGGGCATATTTTGATACGGCTGTGTTAATTACATGGCTTTTGAGCATGGGTAGTCCATCGCCACCACATTGAAAAAACAACAAACTCAACAGCACGGCGAGGGGTAATTTAGCTGTCATAGTGTTTAAGGTTTTGTAGTTGATTGCTAAGTGGGTATCTTTTTCAAGGCTAAGGTGTGCTCCCAAAACCGGAGGGCCGCATTGCTCTGATACTGAAAAATTCCCCAAAAAATGCCATAAAGTACCAATAGTGGTACAAAGCAGTTGAATAAGATGACCACGTCGGATGTCGTGACAAACGCCCGCAAACCAGCTATTATAAACATCACCATTGGAAAACTACACAGAAACAAGATTACTAACAAGACTGTATGAGGCACTATGCTCAAACTAACAAAGGTAGTATTGTCAGCAACCGTGTAAGCGCCACTAATTGTAGGGCTAATGCTCTGTTTTTTGAGACGGCTATGGGTTTTTCGTACCTCAAAGTCGTAGTTGCTGAAATTACCGTAATAAGGCTTGTTGCTCAAAAAACTAAATCCTGTGATTACGTTTTCAGAAAGGCGTTGCTGCAGTTGTATAGGCGACAAATCAGTATGGTAGCTAAGGTTTCGGTACGGGAGCAATGTTTTGAGTGATGGCATGAGGTGGGTGCTTTGTAGGCTATGATGGCAGCGCAATTGTTTGGTTGAGAATGACCTATGATCTGACCCTTGTCATTTACTGTTTTTGAGGTAATATCTTCCCTGATTGGTAGGTGCTATTTTTATCTCGTCCTTCGCCGTTTTCCATCTCCTGAAAGGTGTCAGGATCTGCCCCCTCTACTGTATTGTGCTCGTAATAGACGTAGTTTTTGTCTTTGGCGTACCATTTTTTGAATACCTCAAAAGTAGCTACATCGGCTTCTGGAATGGTAACCCACTGTACATCTTTACCCAGTGAGAGTATCCAGACTGCCTTTTTATCTTTAAAATATAAATCAGACAGCTTGATAAAAGTGCGGCCATCAGCGTTTTTGATAGGATTGTGTTGGAAATAGACACTGTTTTTGTCGTAGGCAAGGTAATACCCATTAAACATTGGTACAAACCGAAATGTGGCAGGGTCGGTCTGGGGCAGTGTGTCGCCACTATATGTGAAAACGTTTTGGCTATCACGAGCATACACAATTCCCTCAGCACTAACGTTTTGGGGTGTTTCGTTGGCATTTGGCACAATCGCAAAATGAGCGGGGTCACTGCTCACTATTTTACCATTGATATAACCATGGTTTCGGTCTTTGGCAAAAGTATTAGCCAAGTACACAAATGTAGTGGGGTCAGCGTTTTCGATGATGTTCCCAAGCAAAAATACATGATTTTTGTCTTTGCCGTATTGGCTATTGATGGCCTCAAACGAATGGGCATCGGCTTGTCCGACTTCCCTTTTTTGGGAAGGGAAACCAGTATAAAGAATCACTTTACCGTCTTGTATACGATACCCGCTGCTCATGCCTTCGGGAAGGCTACAACTTTTGATCAAGAGACTAAACAAGGCGATGTTGTAAGAAAAAAGGCGTTTGAGCATGGTCTTGTGAGTGTTTACCGTGAATGACAGGCCAAAATAGCAAAGAACCTGCATAAGCTCCAAGAACCATTGAGTAAGCGTAAGGGATGAGTGATTAAACGGTAAATAAGGGGGGATTGAAGAGTTTATAAAAACTTTATGGACTTTCTTATGTCGATGGTTTTGAGGTTAATTAGGATGTTTTTCATGCTACCCAAGCTCAAAAAAACTCCTTTTTGAATTCAGCGACAGGAAAAACCATTTTAAAATTATTGACAGCGATAACGGCCAGTGGTTTTGCTTCTGACAAATTGGGAAAATAGGCTGGATTTACCCAAACATCAGTAAGTTTGGCCCATTGGCCTTGCCCTTTGGCGGTGGGTTTGGTCAAAACCAAATCACCCCGCAATGCTTGGGCTATTGTGAAGGGCGTTAGTGCCGTGGTAAGTGGAAATTTGAACCAAGATTTCTGTAACTGAGCCGAAAAAATTGTTTGCCCTTCGATACTCACTTGTATTTTTTCTTGTTTTCCATCCATCAGTTCTTGCTTCTCAAACATCGCCAATTCCTTCGGAATCCCCCAGTTTTCGATGCCGTTCCAGACGCTGTTGTAAGTAGAAACGTAGATTTTCGAAATGGAAAAAGCTCGTTTTCCATCAAAATCAAAAAATCCGGGAATAAATAATAGTTCTTGATAAGGACCAACGCCCGAGGTTTGGTAGTCCACCAACATAACTGCACCAATAATGCCCTTGAAGCGAGGCTTCTGATAATCAGCTAGAAAGCCATTTTTTTCGACAAATTGGTGCGAAAACCGATACAAAAAAATGTATCCATTGCCAGTGAGGTACCAAGGTGCTTTGGTGATTTGGGTTGGTAGGGAGTTTGGCACGTTGATTATGGATTATTGTTTTTTTCCGACTGGGAAGTCGGAGTTACAAATAGGGCTACATCCTTTGCTGTTTGTGCCGGAATTTCTTCCATTGGCACATGACCAACACCCTGATAGATAATAACTTGACTGCCTTTGATGTCTTGATGAAACAACTCGGCGTGTTCTACTGGAATGAGTTGGTCCAGCT
>JBGAVQ010000140.1:0-13891 GCA_044228045.1 Spirosomataceae bacterium | reverse complement strand
ATCACTGCTTTTAATTCTGCCTAAGTACCCCAGCTCAGCGTTGGCTATGCCCTTATCCTGTCCCATAAAAATAATACCTTCGTATAAAAAGAAAAGAGATGGATACTGATTTCCTCCGTTGTTGGTGTTTTCACCAACAAACTGGCGTAAGCAAAAATCACCATAAAGTATTGATAGTCATAAGCTCAACAACTAATTATATGTACCAACACGATATTCAGTTTTTTACTGCTACTATTTTGTGGTGGAAACACCCCTTAAAACCTGATAAATACAAGCAAATTATCATGGATAGTATGAAATTCTTGGTAAAACATCAACGGGTGAGGATTTATGGATTTGTGTTCATGTGAAATCATATCCACATCCTGTGGCGAATCAATGAAAACTACTTATTGGAAGATGTACAAAGAGATTTTTTGAAATTTACAGCACAAAAAATCAAGTTTGACTTACAGGAGCATCACCCAGCAGTGTTAGCCCATTTTAAAGTCAACCTCAAGGATCGAGCGTATCAATTTTGGGAGCGTAATCCCTTGTCAGTCAATATGCTTAGTAGAAAGATGGTTCAGCAAAAGTTGGAGTACATACAGTTGAATCCTTTACAAGAGAAATGGAATTTAGCGACCCGACCAGAAGAATACTATTGGTCCTCCGCCAAGTATTATGAGATAGGGATTGATGATTTTGGCATTTTGACGCATTATTTTGATGAAACATAACTTGTGTTTGTTGCCGAGTAAGGTTGTTGGTCACAAGACCAACAACGGAGGAAAAAGAATTATTAGATTTGAATTACACTCTTTATCCAACCATTCGTAGACCAAAACGGTAATCATAATGCGAAAAATATCAAGCGAAGACGATTTTGTTGAGTATTTAGTCAATGAAATCATTGAAGATACTTTTGTTTCTTACACAAAGGTAGATTTAGACGAAAACACTAATAAAAAACTTGCGAACTATTTTCAGGTGTTAAAAACTTTGAATTCAGAGCAGGTTATTGATATTAAATTAGGTATGAAGCATATGCTTTATTCATCATTTTACACTTTTCTCAGCGTATTAGAGAATAAAGCAGAGGGTTATTTAGGTGGGAAGTTTAAATTAACGTTTGAAGATAGGAAAACTAAAAAGGCTATAGAATTAAACTCAGAACAGGCAGATACCTTGGCTGGCCTTTTAATAGAATATTCAAACATAGACGACTTTTATTAATCACCAGCAGTAAAGCCATTGCCAGTGGCGCACTTGGGTTGGCAAACTCTATGTTTGTTTACGGCACGGGTTTCTTTGACCACAATGCCGTCCCAGCTCGGCATAGGCTGTGCCTATGTCGGAGTGTGTCAAGCACTGTTCCACAGCGGCTTAGTGCTGTGAGCGTAGGGCAAAGAGCCAGCACAGCCAACAACATGCAACATAAGCCAAAAGCGTGGCTATACCAACAAAACCAAAACAAGTAAATAAAACCAAACCCCCCGCCTTCCTTTGGACGCTCGTGTCCCACGAGTGAAGAGTATTGATGAGCCCTCAGGGCGTAGTTTGCATAGCAACAAAGTTTGAAAAAATAAGACCAATTCACAATGTCCTTTTCCTCGGTCCATGGCACACAGAACGCCTACGGCAAGCACTCTGTGTGCCACAGACCTAGGGGAGGTAAAGGTTACATATCCACAAACCTACTCAACAAAAACAACGGCACAAGTGCTTGATTACCAGCAAGTACATCAGCCACTAACTCTCCTAAGGCAGGGCCGTGTTTGTAACCATGTCCTGAGCCGCCACCCAGTAGCCAACAGTTTTCGGCTTCGGGATGTTGGTCAAAAATGAAGTTGCCGTCAGGAGAATTTTCATAAGGACACACCCGGTTTTCGACCAATGGAGCGTTTTGTAATGACGGAAAACGATACGTGATAAAGCGGAGTGCCTGTTTTTGGTTTCTTGTACTTGCTCCAAAAACAATAAAAGGTCGTTTATCACTTGCTGTTGATAGGGTTTTAATTCCATTATTTACCTTCGTTAATTATTAATGATTGAGGAAGCATTAAAAGAAAAGGTAAACACTTTTCATATTGAAGTTCCTCATAAAACAAACCTATTCTTGCAAGATTGTTATAGTAGGACTGCAAATTTTTATAGTAGTGATATTCGCTGCCTATATACCATGCTTTCTCTCCAAGCATTGAACTTAAAAACCATTTTTCAAGCAAGCGTGCTGTTCTGCCGTTGCCATCATTGAACGGATGAATTTTTACAAACACTACATGCAGCAATGCAGCGTAATAAAAAACTTCTTCTGTGTTGAGTTTGGTTTGCAACAAATTATCTAATTCATCCCAAAGTTTTTCAAACTCATTTTGTACAATGGCTGAACTTGCTGCTTCGTATTGTATGCGTTGCGTTTGCTGTTCCATGATAAGCATGTTGCCCGTTCTCACAAACCTCCGTTGCGATTCAGGTAGCAAATGTTTGGTGGCAATGCTGTGTGATTTCAAAAAATTTTGCAGCGTTAGTTTATTGTCTCTTGCAAATTCATACGCTTCATACAAATCGTTTGGCTTCTCGGTAAGGTTGGGAAGGTATTCTATGTTTAGTATTTTATGCTTTACATAACTATCTACTTCCATTTCTTCGCCTTCTATTTTTGAAGATGACATAACCGAAACTGCCGTAAAAAACCTGAAATTTTCTACTGTCCATTCCCGTTCCTTTACTTGCTTTAAAGCATCATCGGATTTTATATCCAGTAATGATAAATAAGTTTTGTAAAACTCGTTTGTAAGTAATTTCCCCATCGCTTAAAATCGTGTTATATCCTTCAGTATTTTCTTGAAAATAATGTAATGATTTGTCATAAAATCCTTTGTTGTTATTACTGATTGTAAAGTTAGTTTTTTATGCCCGTTTGTAGTCTATCAATTGCAGGGTCTGCCCCACAGCAGCGTGTATGAAGATTAAGCAGTTGCAAACCTACTCAACAAAAACAATGGCACAAGTGCTTGATTACCAGCAAGTACGTCTGCTACTAACTCTCCTAAGGCAGGGCCGTGTTTGTAACCATGTCCTGAGCCGCCACCCAGTAGCCAACAGTTTTCGGCTTCGGGATGTTGGTCAAAAATGAAGTTGCCGTCAGGAGAATTCTCATAAGGACACACCCGGTTTTCGACCAATGGAGCGTTTTGTAATGACGGAAAACGATGGGTGATAAAACGACGAGCATGTGCGAGCACCTGCGGGTCTATGGCTCGTTCGTCATGTGTAGGGTCAAAGGGCTGCCCACGCCGATCTACGCCAATTTTGAAACCTCGGTTGGCATTGCCGGGGATTCCGTAGTAAAAATCTTGCCCGTCCACATCAACCCAAACGGGCATTTCGTCAAACAAATGTGTGTGGGTATGAGGCACGCCAAAATAATAGGCTTCTTGCTTAGAGCAGGTAATTACATTGCCCAACACTTCGGGAAAAACCTTGCCCAACCAAGACCCACAGGCAAACACATAAGCATCTGCTTGCAAAGTAGAACCATCTGATAATGAGAGACTTTGCATTTGTCCAGATGCCATGTTGCCGGGCTGTACGTGCGCTTTTACAAAATTGCCACCTTCTTTCACAAAAGCTTCGGCAACAGCTTGCGCTCCTTCACGGGCTTTGAGGTAGCCGCCTTCGGAGTCAAATACTGCTTGGTGAAGGTCGCTTACGTTGATGTGTGGATACTTTTTTTGAATTTCTTGGGGTGTAAAATACTGATAGTCAAGCCCGTGTTTTTGCATAAACGGCACACTTTCGTCTATAATTGGGGTATTTTCTTGGTAACAAAACCACAAAACACCCGTATGATGAAAGAGCTTACGACCAAAGCGAAGCTCATTCTCTTTCCAAAGCTGTAAAGCCCTGATATTGAGGTCAAAATAGGTCTCATTAGCACCATAAGTGGAGCGGATAACACGGGTTTCGTCACCCGAACTACTGCGAGAATTACCCGCTCCCCAGGCATCTATTAAAGTAACTTTTAGTCCTTTTCGTAACAAATAAAGGGCTGTCCAGCCACCGAAAGCACCCGCCCCTACTACTGCCACATGGGCATTATTGCCCAAACTTGGGGCATAACGAAGACCCTCGCTCGGTATTGACGAAGCAGGGGCAAATGTGTTTTGCATAGATTACCAACTCAAATTTTTATGTCTATTTTTTTGCCTCCTGCTGCAATGGATTTGTAAATAGCTTCCACAACTTTCATGTCTTTAAGGCCCTCTTCGCCTGTTACATTAGGGTCGGGTGTGCCGTTAAGAATACAGTCAGCCATGCCGTCCATCTGAAAAGTTTGGTGCATGGCCACAGGCTGAACCAACTCGCCCTTGTGTGTGCGGGCTTTGATGGGGCCATAACCAAAGGCCGGAGAGAGTTCGGCAAAGCCTTTGTCGCCAACGATGTAGAGCCGTTCAAAATTATTGAAGTTGTAGGTAGTGGCACACGAGGCAATCACGCCACTGGGAAAGCCCATTTGCCAGGTTATGGTTTCGTCCACTTCTTTGAATTTTACAAAATCAGTCTTGCTTTCTACTGCCGAAATCCAGATAGGTTCTTCGCCTGTAGCGTAGCGAGCCGCATTGATGCAATACACGCCAACATCCATGAGTGCACCACCGCCAGCCAAGGCTTTCTTGAGTCGCCACTGGGTTGGGTCGCCACTTTTGAAGCCCATGTAGGCATTAACGTGCATGATTTTGCCAAATTCGCCAGCTGCTCGCATCCGAATAAGCTCTTTGGTGTGCGGCTCAAAGTGCATCCGATAGCCTATGTAGAGTTTTACCCCTGCTTTTTTACAGGCGGCAATCATTTCTTCGGCTTCTTTTACACTGACCGACATCGGTTTTTCGCAGATGACGTGCTTGCCCGCTTTGGCAGCTCTTATCACGTATTCGTGGTGCATCGAGTTGGGCAAAGTAACATAAACGGCATCAATATTGGGGTTGTTCTTGATGTCGTCAAAGTTTTGATAGGAGTAAAAATTCTCTTTGGCCACACCAAATTTTTTAGTCCAAGTATCTATTTTTGAGGGAGTTCCGGTTACACCACCTACCAATTTGGCTATTTTGCAGGCTTGCATGGCCTCGGCTACTCTGTTGGCATAGCTACCCAAACCAACCATTGCTACCCGAAACTGCTGGTCGGGTAACGGAGAGGCTATGGCCTGAATAGGAAGTTCGGACAAAAAAGGTGCAACTAATGCCGAAGCACCCATGCGCTGGAGAAAATCACGACGAGAATTCATGAGGAATAGAGGATATAGGTTTGAGAGGAATTTATACCCTGCAAGATACATTTTTCACGGTAGAAATACCGAAAAATGACGTAGGAAGTATGAAAAATGAACGATATGATTTACCATTACTACTTGACTTTCATGTTTTGTATCATTATGAATGAAGGGCATAGGATAATCAGACTGTAAAAATATACAGTCTGACGCTACTAAAACAAAGCCGTTCTTTGACAATTTTTGTGGTAAAGCCCGAAAATTACCGTCTGTACCGCAGGTCTGACGGCAATTTTCAGGTCAGACTTTCCGTCAGACTTTACCTACCACAAAAATTATCAGAGTTCTAACAAAGCCTAATCTGCCTCATACACTACACCAATTTGCTGCCTGATTTCGTCCATGAGTTCTATCAACTCGAGGCTAAATGAGAGGGGCAAGAGTGGGCTTTGGGTCAAGCCGTTTGCCAAACATTCTTGTACATGGATGGCTTCGTAGCAATAGCCGTCGCCCAGTCGTTCGCAAGGGATGTGTTGGGGTTGTTGGCCCTCAACTTCGAGCGTAATGGCCGTTGCTTCATGAAAGCGACTGTGCATCAATATCTTACCTTTTGTGCCATAAATAGCTGCTGTTGAGTCAGTACGAGCTGCAAGGGTCGAAAAAAGGCTGGCTGTTGCACCACTTTCGTAGCTCAACGCCATGGTACAAGCCATGTCCACACCAGTTTCGGTGAGGGTGGCCACTGCTTTAATATGTTGAGGATTACCCAGCAGTAACTTACTAATAAACAGGGGGTAAATGCCAATGTCGAGCAAAGACCCGCCAGCTAAGGTTTTGTTGAACAGCCTGCCGTCGGGGTTGTAAGGTGCTAAAAAGCCAAAGTCTGCTGACAGGTGTTTGATGTCGCCAATAATGCCCGACTCTATGAGTTCAAGGGTTTTGAGCGTTGCAGGCAAGAAGCGTGTCCAGATGGCTTCCATCAAGAATACGTTTTCGAGGCGAGCCGTGGCTATCATTTCTCGCACCTGTCGAGCATTGAAGGCAAAGGCTTTTTCGCACAGCACAGGAATGCCCGCCCGTAAGCACATCAATACATTGGCGTGGTGCTCAGAGTGTGGTGTAGCAATATAAATAGCATCTAAGTCTGTGACACTGAGTAGCTCTTCATAGCTACCAAAAGCATGAGATGCCCCATATTCAGCAGCAAAAATTTGGGCTTTGCTTATATCACGAGAAGCTACGGCGTAAAGCTGGGCATTGGGAACGAGCTGTAACCCAGTGGCAAATTTGTGGGCGATTCTGCCAAGACCGATAATGCCCCAACGGAACATAGGTGTAGGATTCAAGGTTTGAGGTTATTGAAACTAAATTGAGAAAACAATTCCTTCGTAAATGGCTTCAAGCGTAATTCGAGTTCCAAAATAGCTGAGTTCAATGGTATCGTAAAGGTCTGTAAAATAAACATACTCCCATATCCCTTTTTCGTTACGGCGGTATAGCTCTACCGAAATGGTATCTTGAGCAATTAAAAAATAATACTGAAGGGTTGGCAGTTCTCTGTACTCAATTAGTTTATCAATTCGGTCTGTTTCTTTGGTACTGTTAGAAAGTACTTCGACAATAAGAACAGGTTGTGTAACATGATAGGCATCTTCATCGTCTAAAATAGGCGCAATAACTGCATCTGGATAACGATAGATTTGTCCTTTTCGGACCATTAAACGGACATCATGTTCGTAAGTGGCATAGCCTTTTTTACGTAACTCTTTACGAACTGAAAAGATAAAATTCTGAGCAATTTCGTTTGCTCGTTTAGATTCTCCCGCCATTTCAATCAAGTATCCATACACAAACTCATGCCGTACTTCGGATTGTTTTTCTAACTCGAAGTATTCCTCAACCGTACAGCGTTTTTCTGTGATGAGTGCCATAGCTATTCCTTTTCACCAAAGATAAAAAATAAGAAGTAAATCTACAAGATTCATAACTTCTTCATTTCATCAATCAATGTCTCTACTTGTTCTACCGAAACTGCCGGAAAATTAGCAATACGGATTTGGTTGGGTTTTAAACTTCCGTAGCCGCTTCCTATCACCATGTTTTTTTGTTTGAGCGCCTCAATCACCTCTGCTGCAGGGTCTTGGGTGTTGAGTACCACCACCGTTTGTGAGCGATGCACAGGGTTCTTTACAAAAATATCAAAGGCATCGCTTTTGTCGGCAAATTCGTATAACTTCTTGGCTTTCAGCTCTGTTTCTTTTCTGATGAGGTCAATACCGTGGTCGTTCATGTCTTCGGCAATTTTGCCGAGCAGGTAAATGTTCCAAACATTGGGCGTTTCGGGTGTTTCCCATTTTTCATAGTTTTTCCATAACGAAGGTAGGCTATGATAAGTGCCAATGAGATGCTCGTGGTCTTTGTTATTGCGGAGTTGATTGGCTTTTTGCAAGCATTTTTCGTTGACAATCCACACGCCTAAGCCAGCAGGCAAGCCAAACGATTTTTGGACCGAAAAGTAAGCGCAGTCAATCAGGTCAAAGTCTAAGTCAGGATACGGTGCCGACGAAACCATGTCCACACAAAACAACTTGTCTCGATAGCTGCGTTTTAACTGGTGCATATCAGTAGGCAACATCTGCACACCAGACGAGGTTTCGTTGTGCGTGAGGGCAACCAACTCGGCATATTCAGGAATTTTGACGGCGTTTTCGGCAGTAAACTGAACACCGCCACGAGACAACACCTTGTTGGTAGTCCGTTTTTTATCTAACTGATTCTCAAAGTCTTCGTAGCTAAACCCCTCGCCAAGTGGTTTTTCAAAGAGGTGTGCATGCTTTCGTAACTCCACCGAAAAGTCATAGAATTTTCGAGAAAATGAACCATTAACCAAGTGAAAACTTTCCCACGCCACGCAGTTCATCACGAGCCGCTCCCAGATTTCGGTAGCCGAACTCATGAAAAAAATCGCATGACTTTCGGGGATGTTCATCAGCGTCCGTAATTGGGTTACGGTAAATTTGTAAATATCCCGAAACTTTTGTGAACGATGCGAAATAGAGCCAATTTGCTCTGTCAACGCCGTTTGGATGTGTTTTTCAACGGTTGGGAACAGTTCGGCTGGGCCAGGGGTAAAATATACTTTTTTCATCTGATTAAACTATAGTTATTTTCAATGGTATCAGATGGAACGCCCAATTATTTCTCTGGGTGTAATTAGTTACTTGCATGGGCGTTTCATAAGATTGTCTTCACCATACGACAAGATTAAGCTCATCAATATAAGAAAAGTGCTTGTCTCTACTAACAAGGCTTAGTTGGTATTGCAAGGCGATTGCGGCAATCCAAATGTCGTTTTCAGGGATGGGTTTACCTTTGTCTTTTAATTGCTTCTTTATGATTCCATACTGCTTTGCCGTAACTACATTTGTATCTATCTTGTTGATAGTTGCTGCAAATTCATCAATCTTTTTAAGGTTTTTGGCCGCTTGTCCAGCGTTAAAAGCCCCATAGTAAAGCTCTCCAATAACAACCACTGGAATGTAAATCTCTACTGCCTGTGCTATGATTTTGAAGCACGGCCACTTCATTCGCAAATAGGGCAATTACAATGTTGGTATCAAGCAAAAATTTACCACTCATGGATGTCTATTTTATTACAGTCTTGCTCAATAGATTTTTTTATTTTTTCTAAATCGTTTTGAGGAATACTACCTGCAAATGAAAGGAGGTTGAGGGGGCTTATTGGCTTCTGTCTGCTCATTACCTCAATAAAATCCAACAGTTTAGTCTGCTGAATTTCGGTTAATTCTTTCAAGACAGAAATAATCTTTTTTTCAGTAACTGCACTCATGTGTTTTTTCGGTAAAAAGTGATAGACTGTTACAATCGTAAATCGCTTTACTTTGAGTTAATAACGGGCAATATACATGAGATACCCCCTGGTTGGGGTGTACCAAGGGTGTATCAGTATCTACAGATTACAAACTCCTTATTTGTTGTAGTCTTGTGTTTGAACTAAACCCACAGAAGAAGCCAAACAATCAAGTCTTTTATTTGCTTTGTAGCATAATCAATACAACATTCTAAACTTAATCGTTTGCTCAATGTTACGGAGTTCCTGAATCATCTCGTCGTTGTAGTCTTTAGAAATATCCGTAATCACATAGCCGATTTTGTCGCTGGTTTTGAGGTACTGACCCGAAATATTCACGCCGTGTTGGGCAAAAATATTGTTAATTTTGGCCAACACACCTGGCACATTGGCATGAATATGCAACAAACGATGTGAATGCTGCAAAGGCGGCAACTGAATTTCGGGGAAGTTAACACTACCATAAGTGTTACCTTTGTTTACGAACTCAAGCAATTTGTTAGGCACAAACTCACCGATATTTTCTTGGGCTTCTTCGGTACTTCCGCCGATGTGTGGGGTCAAAATTACGTTAGGCAAGCCACGCAATTCGTTCATAAACGGCTCGCTGTTGGTTTTAGGTTCATAAGGAAACACATCTACGGCGGCTCCTCTTACCTTGCCGTCTTTGATAGCCTCGACCAAGGCTGGTACCGACACAATGTGCCCACGAGACAAATTCAAGAAAATAACACCCTCTTTCATTTTGGCAAATTCGTGTACACCTATGAGGTCGGTGTTTTCTTTTCGGCCATCAGTATGCATACTCACAATGTCCGAAATCTCCAAGAGTTCGTCGAGTGACTGGCATTTTTGAGCATTGCCGAGGGCGAGTTTATCTACAATGTCGTAAAAATATACCTTCATGCCCAGTGCCTCAGCTACTACTGATAGTTGTGTGCCAATGTTGCCATAGCCAATCAAACCCAATTTTTTGCCCCTAATCTCAAAACTATTGTTTGCCGATTTGTCCCAAACACCTTCGTGCATTTTATTTGACTTATCTGGAATGTTCCGAGTCAGCATGATGATTTCGCCAATGGCCAGTTCAACTACTGAGCGGGTATTGCTGTACGGCGCATTAAAAACGGCAATGCCCCTACGCTCGCATTCGGCCAAGTTGATTTGGTTAGTGCCAATACAAAAAGCCCCAATGCACATCAGTCGGCTGGCGTTTTCATGCTCAAGCACCCGCTTAGTCACCATGGTTTTAGACCTAATGCCCAGAATAGTAACCCCCTTGATTTTCTCAATGAGTTCGTCTTCGTCTAAAGCTCCTTTGAGTAGCTCTACCTGAAAGCCCTCACGGCTAAACATCTTGACGGCCTTGGTATGAACATTCTCCAATAAAAGCACCTTAATTCGGCTTTTTGGATACGACTGACTTCTGCTTAACTTATTGATATACAAGAAGTCATCTAACGACGGAATGATATAGTCAGCTTTTTCGGTAACACGCTCACGTTCAATATTTTCGGTAAAAGCAAAGAATTTATTAGCAAGCCCCGACTCCTTCAACTCGTAGTCGGTGTATCCATCGCCAATTACATATACGTCGCCGGGTAGGTTAAGTTCTCGTAAGAGTTTGACCTTGCCACCATCCGACGAAAGCACGTTGGTTTCGTCCACACCTATGATGTTGCCTTCTGTATCAAAGCTAAACGTATTGGCATACACGTTTTCTTCTTTTACGCCCATCGAAGTAACAATGGGTACAATAAATTCTTTGAAGCCGCTGGATACAATAAAAATCTGGTCAGCAAACTCGTTGATAAACTTGCGGTTACGCTGAAACGAATCGGAGATTTTACCCATCAATACCTCTACCAACTCCTCAATGTGTGTGCGTGAGGCTTGTAAAAGGGCAATGCGGCGGGAAAGTGCTTCGGAAAAGCGGATTTCGCCATTCATGCCTTGGTCGGTAAGGGCACGAATCTGGGCTACAATTTTGTCTTTTTCTTTGTTACCGGCCAATGCAATGGCGGCGAGTTCGTCCAGCCCTTCTACTTTGGTAAAGGTGCTGTCAAAATCAATGATAAAATACGTTTGTTCCAAGGTTTTTGTGAGCATTGTTTTCTGGTTGCCAGCAGCAACTAATTGTGGAAGTCACAAAGGTACAAAAAAAGGGTTTCTTAATCCTCCCGCAGCACTTTTTCGATTTCTCTAATTACATCTACAATGCCTTTGAGCGGTATTTTGACCCAGCTGGGGCGATAACTAATTTCGTAGCCAAGCTCATAAACGGCCTTTTCGAGCAGATAAACCAAGAGCAAAAAGTTGATTTCGTTGTTGTTTTTAAACAAAGCATGAGGGTAGCCGAAGGTCTCAAAATAAGCGTCTAAATAGGTGTCTCGAATGAGTTTGAACCAACGGTCTGACACAATTTGGAGTTTTTCGGCATCCATCTTTTCGGTTTCGGCACTGTTGAACAGCTTGGCGGCTACGGCATAATGGTAGCTCCTAATCATGCCGGCTACGTCTTTGAGGGGCGAATGTTTGATTTTACGCTCGCTAATGCTGCTTTCGGGCTCACCCTCAAAATCTATCACGATGTAGTCGCCGTTGGTTGCTAATACTTGTCCCAAGTGGTAATCGCCATGAATACGAATACGTAGCGAGTCTATGGGGCGATGTAGGATTTCTTGCGTAAACTCATCAATCATTTCTTTGGCTTCCATGAAAATCCACGCCAGTTTCTGAGTAGGAGGGTCAAGATTCAAGTAATTGTCCACCAATAAGTTATAGCGTCGTTCCAAAAGGTTTGAGAAACGTTTGACCAGAAACTCACGATACTCATGGGTGAAGTGTTCAGGTGCAAAATCATATCCAACACCAGGGGCGTAAAGGGCAGCGTGCATTTCGCCTGTGCGCTTGCCCAAGAGGGCTACTTGCTCAAAAACATCTTCTTGAATGGCAAACATCCTATTAGGTACACCATATAGAAAGTCATTGAGGTAGTCACCTGTGGTGGACCAGGCATCTTGTTGGTTGCTAATGGCGTGTTGCATCATGCCAAACGTTACGTCGGGTGCGTTGGCTCTTTGCCAAGCAATGCTGCCTGCAAAAGCTGGAATGTACTGAAAATTAGAGTGTTCGCTTATAAATGCTACCATGTCCACTTCGGGATTGGTCTCTTCAAATAGCTTGCGATAGAGTTTCATGAAATATTTATCTCCAAAAATCATCGCTGAATTTGACGAATCTACCGGTAATACCTTGTTAGAAACATTAACACCAATATCATGGAAATCAAGCCCTTTTCCCCGTTGAAAAATTAGGTTTCCGTTGCTCTGCGTAAGTGTTTGGCTTTGAGATAGGTTCAAAAACAAAGCATCTCTAAAACGTTGGTCGTAAATACCATCTACCAAAAAGCCCTCGCTGCTGTTGAGGGTTGCTGACGCAATAATGCCTTTTTCTGGAATTTCTTGGCCATCTTGCACGAACGAAAGGGGCAAAAGGTAGCTTTCGGGTTCGCCGTCATGGTAATTTACCTCTACAATCAAGAGATAGGCAAGTTGGTTCACGGGTGAGGTGCCCTTGTCAGTGTCTTCACTGACAAGCAGCGGCACTTCAAATGAAACCTTCACCACAAACGCATCTTGCTGGCGAGCTTTACCTGCAAACCAACGGCATTTGTTGAAATACGGAGGTAATAGCTTGTTTTCTAATGATTTAACAAAGGCAGTAGTAAGCCCAAAGGTTTCTTTGTTAGCTTTGAGGGGACTTAATTTAAGTTTCATCATAGATTGTAATAAAAATGGTTCTCAAAGTAACAAAATTTGTGCATTTCGGAGAAAAAATTTAAGGAAAGATTGAAAAGGGAGCGTTAAACACATAGTCCACCTTTTGCCATGCAAAAACAATTCTTACTACTTTTTCTGTTGCTAAGTGCTTGTGTACCTAAGTACCGACAAGTTATTCGCCCGCCTATCTCTACGGATATACGACTGACAGGAAAACAATTTATTGATAAAGTAAAAGACCTCACAGCTCGGCAACAAGACTCGCTGATTGTACAGGAAATTTTGAGTGGTAACGTTCCTTCGTTTTTGAATCATTTTGTCAAAGTAAAAACCTCTATGCAAGGTAAAAACGGAACAAAAATTAAGGCTTTTTACTACGTTTCACCTGATTATTTGGCTATTGGAACAGACGCAGATTGGGTGCGTATGCCCATGACACCCCAAGCTGCCCAAGCCATAGCCGACTCGCTCCACTGCTTTTTGCCAACTCGCAAAGTCAGTAACGATGTGTTCAAGGCAGCCCGTGTACACTTAGAACCACAGCCCCTAACCCAAAACCGAGAAAGTCCCCAAACGTTTCTGGAGCACCATCAAGTCATTGAAAATCAACGAAATAAAAAAAAGGGACTGATTGTCGGCATCAAGAAAGACATAGTACTAAGCAGTCAGATTATGAAACACACCAAGCCCAACCGAGTGGCTATTTACGGTTGGCATTACCCCAGCGGCAAACCCATCCAGCCGCTGTACGTGGGTCATGTGGACTGGTACGTGGATTACAGCCACGGCATTAGGCTTGTGTATGGCCAAATTTGGGTCAATAACAAGCCCATTTCATATCAAAACATTTTGCGTGACAGTACATTAAAAGCACTACTTTGCGATGAAGACGATTGTGGGTTTTGGAGGTATGGCCCAGGAAAATAATTACAAATCACTATACCGTTTACGCAGTATATTCATCATAAACACATTGATTTC
>JBGAVQ010000139.1:0-13955 GCA_044228045.1 Spirosomataceae bacterium | reverse complement strand
GCCAGATAATGGATTTACATCAAGGCTAATGTCACTCTTACAAGTTCTACAATAGCACTAAGCTGTTCACTCGTTAAATTACTACCAGACGGAAGGCACAACCCACACTTAAACAGGTCTTCGGACACCCCATTGATATACGCAGGGCAGCCGTCAAAAACGGGTTGCAAGTGCATGGGCTTCCAAAGAGGACGGCTTTCAATGTTTTCTTTTTCTAAGGCCAACCTAATTTGTTCTCGACTAACGGAGGCTTGTTCGGGAGTGATAGTCAGGCAAGTAAGCCAACGATTAGAGAAAAAGCCAGTGGGTTCATCCAAAAACTGAATACCGGGTAAGTCAGACAATGTTTGATGATAAAACGCATAATTGGCTCGACGTTGAGCCACTCGTTGGTTCAATACCATCATTTGTCCACGCCCAATGCCTGCACAAACATTACTCATGCGATAGTTGTAGCCAATCACAGAATGTTGGTAATGCGGAGCCGCATCACGAGCTTGAGTTGCCAAGAAACGAGCTTGTTGGATAAGGCCCTCTTCATTGGAGATTAACGCCCCCCCGCCAGAGGTAGTAATAATTTTGTTGCCGTTAAAAGACAACACGCCCATTTTGCCAAAAGTACCCAAAGCCTTGCCATGATAGCTTGACCCCAAGGCTTCGGCGGCATCTTCAATAATAGGAATATCATATTGCTCACAAATACGGAGAATTTCATTCAATTTGGCGGGCATCCCATACAAATGCACCAGAATGAGGGCTTTGGGCTTTTTGCCTTTTTTTAGTCGGTCTTGAATGGCCTCTTCCAAGAGTTCGGGCGAAAGATTCCATGTATCTGTTTCGCTATCTACAAAAACAGGCGTAGCTCCCTGATATACAATAGGATTGGCCGAGGCCGAAAACGTAAACGATTGGCAGAGTACCTCGTCGCCAGCTTGCACACCCAACAAAATAAGGGCTAAATGGAGTGCCGCCGTGCCAGCACTAAGTGCAGCAGCGTGTTGAGTACCAGTGTAGGCACACAAATCTTGCTCAAAGCCATCTACATTGGGGCCAAGTGGGGCAATCCAGTTGGTGTCAAAAGCTTGTTGTACAAAGGCAAGCTCATCACCACCCATGTGAGGAGAAGAGAGGTAGATTTTGGACATGGACACGCTTAATTCTGATTATGAAACTTAATCGGCTTCGCAGGAATACCAACAGCAGTACAATGAGGAGGTAGTGATTTTGCAACTACTGCCCCCGCTCCAATAATAGAATAATCACCAATTTCAAGTTGATTTATAATTTTCACACCCGTTCCAACATATACCCCTCGTCTAATAATTACCTCACCAGAAATGTTGACAGTCGGCATAAAAGAGCAAAAATCTTCAATAATTGTATCATGCCCTACTGTACATGATAAATTTAGAATAACATGTTTCCCAATGGAAGTATTAACAGTTATAATTACCCCAGCACATATGATTGAACCCTCTCCAATAGTACTATCTATTTCGCCAATAATGACACTAGGATGAATTAACTTTGGAAACGTAACGAATGTATTCGTGATTTGTGATAAAATTTTTTGCTTGACATTCGGATTACCAATAGCAAGAACAATTCCTAAATCACCATCCCAAAGATTTAATTCTTTAATCCCACCAAGTACAGGAAAATGGTTTATTTCTGTTCCCTTTTCGACACCATCATCAAAATAACCAATAAAATTATATGTTCCCCTTTGATAATTTATATGTTGTATTAGAGAATGAACTTCTCTTCCAAATCCCCCAGCACCAAAAATTGCAATTTTTTTCATAGGATGATATTCAAAATTGTTTAATAAATTATTTCTCTCCCCGAAACATTTCCATCGTAGCAGCAGTAGCAGATGAAATGCCTTCGGACTTAAAAACTTTTAAAACTGTAAGAAACAAAACCTTACAATCAAGGCCAAAAGATTGGTTTTCGACATACCACACATCAAAGTTAAACTTTTGTTGCCAACTAATCGCATTGCGACCATTTACTTGTGCCCAGCCTGTTATGCCAGGCTTTACATCATGTCGGTGGCGTTGGTGTTTATCATAAAGGGGCAAGTAGTCAACTAACAACGGACGAGGCCCCACCAAACTCATGTGGCCGAGTAATACATTAACAAGTTGCGGAAGCTCATCGAGCGATGTTTTGCGTACAAATTTCCCGATACTGGTCAAACGCCGTTCATCAGGCAATAAATTGCCTGTCTCATCTCTTTTGTCATTCATGGTTTTGAACTTAACCAATTTGAAAATCCGCTCATTTTTGCCCGGGCGTAATTGAAAAAAGAAAGGTTTACCATCATTAGCTACAAATAGTAAAGTTGTGATAACGAGTGTAATAGGCAAAGAAATAACCAAGCCAATGAGGGCAAACAGCCAGTCAAACAAGGGTTTGATAAATCTTGAATAAATCATTTTGTAGTCAATGAATCTAAAATGGCAAGATAACGATTGGCCAGTACGGTTCGGTCAAAATGTCGCCGAGCAAAGGTATAGCCACTTTCACCTTGTTGATGTAAAATAGCTGGATTTTGAAGATAAAACCGAACTTTTTCGGCAAAATCAGACGGGTTCTCAGGTTCTACATAAACACCAGCATTCGCTTCTTCTACTAATGCTCGTGATACGCCATCAATCGCCATCAAAATAGGTTTGTGGCATGACATATAATCGAAGGTCTTGTTGGAATACACGGTTTTGAAAGTATCAACCTTTTTGAGTACAGATGTACCCATATCAGAGGCTAAAATGTACTTAAATACCTCCGATTTTGGCACAGAGTCAATGAATTGTACATTAGTTAATTGTTTAGCTTCTGCCATTTTGATGAGTGACCTTTTCTCCATGCCATCGCCAATTAACCAAAAGTAAGCATTTGTATCTTGTAATAAATGAGCAGCATCAAGCAGCTGAACCAAGTGGTTAGCTACACCATGCGCCCCTACGTAAGTAATAATAAATTTATCATCAAGCCCCAAGGTTTTCCGAAAGGCATGAGCATCAAAGTTTTGTAAGAGTGATTCGCTCAACGAAAAATCCGCAGCATTAGGAATAAAACAGATTTTTTCAGCAGGGACCTTCTTTTTATTGATTAGTGCCTCACGGAATGCAGGGGTCAATACATTGATTTTAATAGCTTTTCGGTACATAAAAGCTTCAAACCAATAGGCTAACCGAATAACAATTTTATTAGTGAGTACACCCGTATCAATGGCTGATTCGGGCCATAAATCACGGATTTCAAATACAAAGGGCGTTCGTTTGAATAAAGAAAGTAGATAGGCTGTAATACCAACAAACAAAGGAGGAGAGGTAACAACAATAACATCGTAATGGCCACTAATTTTGAACAAACCAGCCCAAGTACTCGAAAAAGCGAATGAAAAATAAGCCCAAAGCCTTCCTAAAAAACTCTTGTTGTAAGATTCGGAAACATGACACCGAACAACTTCAATATTTGGGAACGGATTTTCTTTATAGAAAAACTTGCCTTTATATTCGATAGACTTTGTGCCTTGTGCATAATGAACCATTCCTGCTAATACCGTTATTTGATGGCCATTGTCAGCCCAAACACGGCTCATTTCGTTCCAACGAGAGCCACCAGCTTCATTTTTGCCTAAAAAGTATTGATGGATTAAAAGAATCTTCATGTGAGTGTGGATGTTGTCTTAGGGCCGATAATAGTATGGATGGTACGTCGATTGGTAGAAAAAATAAATTGAACCGTTGGCTCTTTCAATCCATATAACCCAGAATACCACCCTGTTTTGGTTTGTGCCACTATTTCTTGACCAAACTCATCACTGGCCGAAATAGTAAAATGCTCATAAAAGTATTCCGACGGATTCCAAATTTGATGCATGGGTAAGTCAGAATGATGAGTCAAGGTATCCGTAACTTCCCAGCACTGGGTTAACTTATGAAAAACGATTTTCCGATGATGAATAATATTGACTTGAACATGATTGAAAGCACGAATTGAACCCTCAACGATAATAGTTTCGGCATTTTCTTGACAAGTTGCCCCAACAGCTTGTGACCAATTGAGCCAAACAAAACGAGGTCCTTTTTCCATTTGGTCGTAATCTCCCAGCATTACAGTGTTATGGGAGTTCGTTCCATTAAAAAACCGCAAGAGGGTTGGATCTGTGTTATACCGATACGATCCCGCATCTCGTAAAATGTTTTCGTCACCAATCCAGATATCTAAATGTAAATTGTCTGCTTGAACGGGGCGGTCTCGGTAACTGCCGCAACGCAAAAAGCTTAGGGTGTCTTTCCACCTGAATACATAATAGCCACCATCAAGAAACAAACTGACTGATGAAATCTCCATAGATTGAGTAGGAGAGGGGGGGGCAAACCAATAGCAATCTTCTGCCCAATTGCCCATTCCATAACCTAAGTCGATGCCAAAATAAGATGCTAAGGCTTGTAATTGAGGACGATAGTCTCTGTAATGACAGTCGTTTAATGGAAAAAAGAGTGCTCCATCGTTAGCACCATAATTAGGTAACCAACCATTTTCGACTTGACAGGCTCTTAAAAAATATATAGAGGCACGTGTTCGCTCATAAACAATGGGTTTGAACACTTCGTTGTTACGTTTGCTAAGTACTAAGGCCCATGTAAGTAACTGTACCACAACCCGATGGTAGTTCATAGAAAACTGCAGAAAAGTACCATCTTCATAAATCTGGTAAGCGATTTCTTCCTCAAACCAACGTTTTCCATCTGTTTTCCACTGGTTACTATTTGGGAAAAATGGAAAAAGGATGCCTGTCAAATAAAGGGTAAGGGTTTCGGTAATGGCATGATTATTACGAACAGCGATGCGAGAAAAATCAATATTATGGTAAACGTGGTGTAATTGCCAATAGATACTATTGAGAATCTTTTGAAAAATAATGTCGGTTAGTACAGATGATTGACGATAAAAATACAATGCAAATGTCCAGTTCAATAAACGGATTGAAATTTCTTGACTACACCGATAATTAGGACCTTGATTTAACGGATTAGCATCAATCCAAGAAATTATTTCCTGAAAAACAAAGTCGGCACTGTCTGCTTCGAAGTGGTAATCATAACGGATGATAGTATAGAGATATGAAAAACGAGATTTTTCCCAAACATATTTAATATCTCCTGATGAGGGTGAAAAGTCTGGAATTTCAGTCCAATGCTTATGAATATCGTACTTGTATTGGTTAGAAGGGTTTGTAAGCCAATCATAAGAAGGTCCTAAGTCATAGTCTGTAGAACTAAAAAAACGAATTTTTCCTGCCAAAATATCATCGACAGCTCTTTTCAGAGATTCTGTTTTATTTTTGGGAAAAGCTAATTGCTTTCTATTTTCAAAAAAAAAGGAAGGAGCAGACGTGCGCCATTGATGGATAGAAGGAAAAACTATTTCATCATAATTGGTCGGAAAAAAGTGCTTCATCAACCCAGTTCGTCGGAGTAATTCATGCTTGATCCTAAAGGTGAAATACCTCCAACCCATATTGTGTGCAATTTGAATAAAAAGCCGTATTTTTTTGAGCATGTTCACAACAGAATCAGAAGAAAAAGTATAAAAAATCTAATGTACCCTACTCCACCCTCGCCGTACAAAACCTCTGATTTCGGGCATTGCCAAACTATATAGGCCCATGCAGCAGGATAAAAGGGCAAAGAAAGAAACCAAACTCATGGTTGTTAGCCAATATATTTGAGTAAGTTTTGCAACAAGAGCAATAACACCAGCTACACCCAGGGGTAAAGCGATGTCGTTTTTGAGCCAGTAAAAATACTGCCCCCTAAGGTTAAAGCGAAAAAACAACGGAATGGCCATTGTCAAATACCCCACATTGACGGTGAGCCACACTGCCCCTGCCCCCAATATACCATAATGGCTCGTACACCAAAACAAAAGGGGCACAATCAGCACAGTTGCTATAGAATTTTGATAAATGGTAAATCGAGTGTTGCCCTTGGCCAACAAAAAGTTATAAGGTATCCACATCAAACCATTACAGATAGCACCCGCCGAAATGAGTTGTAAAACGGGTGTAGTATGTAGCGTAAGTGTTGGATTTTTAGTCCAAAACAATAAAATTTCTTTCGCAAATAGAATTAGAGTAAATCCTATTGGAAATACAATAATAGCGACCCATCTACATGCTTTATGAAACAACACCAGTAGATCGGCTGTGCCACCAGAGGCCATCAAGGCAGAGAATTTTGGAAAAATGACAGGCTTCAGGGGCGAAATCAGTTGTGTAATGCCCCCAGACACCATAAATGCTAATCCATAATATCCCACAAGGTCTAAGGTAACATACTTGCTGACAATAATCTTGTCAATTTGTTCCAAAAAAAACGTAAGTAGCGAGATACCAGTTATGCCAGCAGCGAATCGCCAAATGCTTTTAAGTTCTTCTTTCGAGAAATGCGTTTTTATCTTTTTAGTAGCAAGGTTTTGCCAGACCAGCACACGTAGTAAGATAGTTAGGATAGCAGTAAGGCTGGCTTGCCAAGCAAAATAGAAGAGGACCGAAGCATTGACCAACTGCAAAACAGCTATGACCCCAATAGCTTTTAAAGTGGTAAAAATTAGAGAGAGAATGGCGTTTTTTTCGGCCTTACCGATTCCTTCAAGCACACCTGTATAGATACTTGCTGGAAACTGACAGGCAAAAACAACCCCCATCAGCATAATGGCTTTTTGGATGGTTTCGACGGGCAACTCCTTAGCCTTTACCCAATGAACGGCAATGAAAGGTGCAGCCAACAGAATTAAGCTACCTACCACAAGCGCAATGAACCAGTAAATGAACTCAACTGAGAAAATAAGGTTTTTTAGTCGCTGTTGTTGACCCTGAGCAACCAAAATAGCCGCTTGCCGATTGATGGTTGTACTCAACCCTAAGTCAAGAATGGTAAGCGAAGTGGCCAGAGTACCATAAAAAATGACCAAGCCATAACTCTCGGCCCCCATTAGTTCTACATAAATGGGTACAAAAATAATACTGACTACCGAGACCCAAATCCTACTAAGGAGTGTAATGAATACCTTAGATGATGAAGACGAAAACGTAAAGATGGCTTTCAAATGGACAGGTGTTTGGGTGCACTAAGGTAACAAATATCAACGAGTCATAACGTTTTTTTTAAAGCAATTAGGTTTTTAACAAGCAAGTCTGGTAACGAATGTTGCCCTTGTGGAAGTTTGCCTTCATATACTAACGAATTGAAATCTGTAGGTCTAATAGGGGTCAAGAGGTCTTGCTGGTTTCTCAGTATGATGGCATCCGAAATAAACCCAGCCCAATAACTAAATGTGCTGCCAGCGTTGGTTATAATTATTTTGCTTCGACTCAACCAAAGTAAGTCCACCAAATCGGGTTGATTTTCAGAAAGATGTACATTCGGTATGGCTAAAATAGGCAAAATTTCTTCCCGTTGGGCATCCGTAAAAACAACTATTGATACTTCTCGTTCTAAATAAGTTCTAAGGGTAGCAATGGTGGTCATAAATTCCTCGATTGGAACCAGCTTCTCTGCCTGAAAATCCCCTCGTCGGATATGAACGCCGATCAATGGGGCCTCTAATAACTCGACTGCCGCCAAAACCTTTGGGTTAACAATTTTATAAAATGCATCAATAATGCTATCTCGCTGTTCTCTAATGAATTGAAAGTAATCAATGGGTGTAGGAACTTTATCAAATATGTACAATAAATTTTCAGATTCAATCGGGCTCTCTTGATGTAAGGGTTCAATTACTACTTGTTTGGTTAGCTTGAGATACACAAAACGAATTGTGTTGAAAATCCGATGCTTTTGTATAAAATAACCACGATACCATCTCTTGCTTTTCTCTCGACGAAGAATTGTTCCTATCGGAAGATGAAACCAGTTTTTAACATAGATTTCAAAACCATGTTGTTGGGCAAATGTATAGGCTTTTGCCCAAAGTAATAATTTATTGCCAAGGCCAGTTCGGGGTAATTCTACGAAAACAATACTTTTCATAACAACGATAAAGCCGATTTTGAGGCGGTCTGTCATTTCTGGATGAAACGGATAAGTTTACAAAATAACAAAACAAAAAATCCAAAACATTCCTTTTTTTGTTAATATGCAACACAATTGTATCTCAACAAGAAAAACTATTACAGAACCATGACAAACATCAAAAAAATAGCCACCGCATCCAAAGCCTTCAAATACCCATTGTTGTTGAAACGTGTTTTAGATTATTCTCTCATGCTTGAACCCGAGCGGGAGATTTTTTATCGAGACAAATTCAAAATGAATTACTTTGAGTTGAACAAACGGGTACGCCGTTTGGCCAATGTTTTCAAGTCAATGGGTATTCAGGGTGGAGAAACCATTGCTGTGCTTGATTTTGACAGCCATCGGTATCTTGAAAACTTCTTTGCCATTCCCATGACTGGAAACGTCATTCACACCATTAATTGGCGACTTTCACCAGAGCAAATTCTTTATACCATCAATCACGCACAAGACGTAATCATCATTACGCACGCCGAGTTTGTGCCATTATTGAATGCCCTGGCAGATAAAATGACAACGGTTCAAAAAATAATCATTGCAACCGATGGCGGTAATATGCCTGACACCCCTCTAAGCGTAGTAGGAGAGTACGAAGACCTTCTGGCCGCAGCTTCAGACGAATACGAATTTGATGATTTTGATGAAGATGCCGTGGCTTCTACCTTCTACACCACAGGCACAACGGGCAACCCCAAAGGAGTTTTCTTTACACATCGGCAATTGATGTTGCATACCCTCACCCTGGCTGCAACGGTGGGTATAGTAGAAAAAGCAGGACGAATTAGCAACGCCGATGTCTATATGCCACTCACGCCGTTTTTCCACGTACACGCTTGGGGTTTTCCGTTTATGGCAACCATGTTGGGCATGAAGCAGGTTTATGTTGGCAAATTTGAACCAGAAGTAGCCATCAAGCTCTATGCTATACACCACCCTACCATTTCACACTGTGTACCAACCATCATGCAAATGTTTGTGGGACATCCGGCCACGGCTAACCTCGACTTGAAAGGCTGGAAAGTAATCATTGGGGGTTCTGCACTGCCCAAAACCTTAGCAAAAGCATCTCTACAACGTGGCATTGACATTATAGTAGGTTATGGAATGTCCGAAACAGCACCAATTCTTACTATGTCGTATTTGGGAGTAAATGAGAAAGATAACCCAGACCTCGACTGGCAGGTAACAGCCCGTACCCGCTCGGGTGTGCCAGCACCGATGGTTGACCTCAGAATTGTGGACGAAGATGGTAACTTAGTACCCAAAGACGACGAAACAATGGGCGAAGTAGTGGCCCGCACGCCATGGCTCACGCAAGGATACTACAACGAACCCGAAAAAAGTGAAGAATTGTGGCGAGATGGCTGGCTACATACAGGCGACGTTGCAACATGGAATGCTCAAAACAACATAAAAATCGCCGACCGTATTAAAGACGTTATCAAAACCGGTGGCGAGTGGGTATCATCCATTGACTTAGAAAACCTCATTGGCCAGCATCCAGCTGTGATGGAGGTTGCCGTAGTTGGATTGCCCGACGACCAATGGGGCGAGCGTCCGCACGCCATGATTGCGCTAAAACCTGGGCAAGATGAATCGGCAGATGGAATTAAGATGTTTTTAGAACAATTTATTTCAACTGGGCAAATCACCAAATGGACTGTACCCGATCGCATTAAGTTTGTAGAAGCCATTCCGAAAACATCGGTTGGCAAATTAGACAAAAAAGTAATTCGCACAATGGTTTAACCCCGTCTGTACCACAGGTCTGACGGAAACTCATCTGATAGCTGATAATCCAATAGCTATCAGATGGGTAAAAGTAATAGGTACAATGGTTTAACCTCCGTCTGTACCGCAGGTCTGACGGAAACCCATCGGATGGCTGAACGTGGTTTAGATGGATGTAAACAATCCCGCAGCCATCCGATGGATAAAAAAGCATAATACCAAACCACCCACTATGCAACCCACCTCACGAAAATTCTTATTTGCTTTTGTTGCTTTATCACTCATTGAGCTGATTTCTAATTACTTGCGAGGTAGTGTTCCGCTGTTGCATTACTTGATTAAGCCATCTATTCTCATAGCCCTCTCTATCTATTTTTGGCAAGAAACATCAGCAATGAAGAACCGTAGGCGGATTCTGACTATGCAAGTGGCTCTTTTTTTTGCTTGCTTGGGTGATGTGCTATTAATGTTGGATGGACCAATGTATTTCCAGTTGGGGCTTGGCGCATTTTTACTCATGCAAATTGGGTATATTGCTGTGTTCTGGACAGGAAGCATTCGGGGTATTGCTATCCCCAGAGCCATTATTATTGTCGTATTCGCTATCACGCTTTTTACATGGATTCGCCCTAATTTGGGCGGACTATTCATCCCAGTTTTTGTCTATATGCTTACCATCACAACAATGGTACTGACTACACTCAATCGAGAAAACAAAGTTCAAAGCGATAGTTTTCAGTGGGTTTTTGTTGGGGCAGCCTTATTTATGATTTCTGATAGCCTCATTGCCATTGAAAAATTCGCAACACCATTACCTTTGCGTGAAATCTTAGTGATGCTTACCTACATGGCTGGCCAATACCTGATTGTAGAAGGTCTGTTGAAAGAACTACGCAATGATGATTGAAAAACGAATACTACTCGGCCTCTTGGCCTTATTCTTTACTTCTTGTGCAACCACGCCCGGATGGGAAGTCCAAAAATCAAACACCGAAGCGCATTTTAGGGCTGTTCATGCCGTAAGTCGCAAAGTATGTTGGGTAGGTGGCACAAAGGGAACCTTCTTGAAAACCCTTGATGGTGGCAAAAATTGGCAAACAGACACCGTAAGAGGAGCAAAAGCCCTTGATTTTAGAGATGTTCATGCCTTTGACAGTAAGACAGCACTGGTGATGAGTGCAGGCGAAGCCGAAAACGGAGGCGCACGCATTTACAAAACAGTGGATGGGGGTCAATCTTGGAGTCTTGTTTTTGAAACTCGCAAGAAGGGTGTTTTTTTTGATGCCATGGATTTTTGGGATGAGCAAAACGGCCTTGTGTTTAGTGATTCTATTGACGGAAAACTGTTTATTTTAACAACTGCTGACGGTGGCGACTCGTGGCAAGAAGTGCCACCAAGTCGAATTCCAGATGCCAAAGCTGGTGAAGGAGGTTTTGCGGCCAGTGGCACGTGCTTAATAGTAGAAGGAAAACGCAATGCTTGGATTGGCACAACAGCAGGGCGAGTTTATGCCTCAACAGATTATGGCAAAACTTGGCGAGTAACCGACACACCCATTAAAGCAGGGAAAACGGCTGGAATCTTTGGATTACGCTTCCGAGATAGCCAAAATGGAATGGCTGTTGGGGGAGACTATCAAAATGTTTTTGACGAGTCACCCAATGTAATGACCACAACCGATGGCGGTAAGAACTGGCAATTGGTCGGCAAAACCAACCCAATTGGGCTAAAAGAGGCCGTCGTGCTGTATGATGCCAAAACATGGCTTGCCGTAGGCCCCTCAGGTACAAGTTATTCTACTGACTTTGGACAAACTTGGCAAAAAATAGACGATTCGGCTTTTCATAGCACCAGTTTTGCCAGCAAAACTGGCTGGGCTGTTGGCTCAAAAGGACTATTAGCCAAGTTTAAAGGCAAAATAAAACAATGATTTAGTACTTCTACGAAAAAACCCACAAGTTCAACTTGTGGGTTTTTTCGTAGAAAAGCATTTGTAAAAAGGTACACGGCTTCCAATCATCACTAAGGCTTATTAGCAAATATTGCTTCTCTCCTCTCTTGTCTAAACATCTCTTGTCTAAGTATCTCTTGTCTAAGTATCTCTTGTCTAAGTATCTCTTGTCTAAGTATCTCTTGTCTAAGTATCTCTTGTCTAAGCATCTCTTGTCTCACCTTAGACAACATCAATCTTCACATCCAGCAAAAACTCATCCATTTCTACCGAAACAGCATCGGTAAGTTCGGGAAGGATATTGAGTGACAGGGCTTGGGTTTCGCTACAAACATACTCTTTATTAGCGTTAAGCGCAGCATTTACTACCTCATAAGTGCCTTTTAGTGAGATGCTTATCTTGTCCGTTACTTCCATGCCACTATCTTTACGAAGGTTCTGGATACGGTTCACAAAATCACGTGCAATGCCCTCTTGGCGAAGTTCGTCCGTAATGGTGATGTCCAAAGCAACAGTAAGCCCACTTTCGTTGGCAACAATCCAGCCTGGCAGGTCTTCTGTCAAGATTTCAACGTCTTCCTTAAGAAGTGAAAAGTTAGACAAAAGAAGCGCCCCTTCTTTATCTAATTGATTTATTTCTTCTTTGCTTAACCCGTTGATAACTGCTGCTACTTCTTTCATTCTTGGGCCATACTTAGGGCCAAGTGCTTTAAAATTAGGCTTTACTTTTTTAGACAAAACGCCCGAGTCATCATCTACATACTCAATCGTTTTTACGTTTACCTCTGCCTTGATGAGCTCTTCTACGTGACGAATTTGCTCACGAGTTTGCTCGCTCAATACTGGTATCAATATCTTGCTCAGTGGCTGACGCACTTTGATTTTATGCCCTTTCCGTAACGAGTGCACCAACGATGAAACCCGCTGCGCCAAATCCATTGAAGTCTCCAACTCGACATCAACCCAATCGGCTTCGTAAGGATGAAACATTGACAAATGCACCGAATCGTAGCGGAAAGGCGTTTGCTTCTCAATAGCCTTTTTCCGAAGGTGGTCTGTCATATTTTTGTAAAGCCAATCAGCAAAAAACGGCGCAATCGGACTCATCAACTGCGACACTGCCACCAAACAATGTTGCAAGGTTTCATAAGCTGCTTGTTTATCTTCGGTCATGTCGCCTTTCCAAAAACGACGACGAGACAAACGCACGTACCAGTTAGAAAGATGGTCGCATACAAAATCTTGAATAGCTCGGCCAGCCTTAGTTGGTTCATAGTCGGCGTAGGCTTCATCCACTTCTTTAACCAAGGTATTGAGTTTCGACAAAATCCAACGGTCTAATTCAGACAACTTCTCTCGAGGAAGTCGGTCAAACTCATTGACTTCATAGTTATCTAAATTAGCATATAAAGCAAAGAAGGTGTAGGTATTGTAAAGCGTCCCAAAGAACTTACGCTGCACTTCTGTAACGCCGTCGAGGTTAAACTTGAGGTTTTCCCAGGGGTTTGAGTTGGTAATCATATACCAGCGCACAGGGTCTGCTCCGTACTTAGGCAATGCCTCAAACGGATTGATGACGTTGCCCTTGCGCTTAGACATCTTCTCGCCGTTCTTGTCAAGAACTAAACCCGTAGAAACAACATTTTTGAACGAAACCGACTCTGAAACCATCGTCGAAATAGCATGAAGGGTAAAAAACCACCCACGGGTTTGATCCACGCCTTCTGAAATGAAATCGGCAGGGAATGATTGTTCAAAAATATCCTGATTCTCAAAAGGATAATGCAACTGAGCATAAGGCATGGCTCCAGAGTCAAACCAAACATCAATGAGGTCGGTTTCACGAGCCATTACCTTTCCGGAGGTTGATACAAGAAACACTTCATCCACATAAGGGCGGTGAAGGTCTTCATTGCCTGTGCTGAGTAAGTCTAAAAACTTTTCATTACTTGCACGTTGTTCGGCACTAAGCACATCGTCTTTAAGCGCATGTTTAATACTATTTTCTATTTCGCTAAGCGACCCAATACAAACTTCTTCGCCATCTTCGCTACGCCATACAGGCAGTGGTGTTCCCCAAAAACGAGAGCGAGACAAGTTCCAGTCCACTAAGTTTTCGAGCCAATTGCCAAAGCGACCCGTGCCTGTGCTTTCGGGTTTCCAGTTGATGGTATTGTTC
>JBGAVQ010000138.1:0-14222 GCA_044228045.1 Spirosomataceae bacterium | reverse complement strand
GCTTGGGCCTATGTACCGCTTCTTGAGCCGTTATCAAATTACGAATGATGTAGGCAAAGTAGTTGCTTATCAGAACCTTCGAGAGATTTCGGAGCGATTGGCGGATATGCTGATTCGCCGTACTCGCAAAGAGGTATTGTCGCAATTGCCCAAACGCATGGACAAAAATTTGTTTGTGCCCATGACGCAAGAGCAAATGGATATTCACAACGAGTTTCAAGATTTGGTGGCTCGCTTGGTGCATAAATGGCGAAAGTTTGGATTTTTGAACGAAGCAGACCGCAAGCGATTGATTCTGTCGTTGAGCCAAATGCGGATGGTTTGCAACAGCACGTATATTCTGGACCAACGCACCCGCTACGACACCAAGATTGAGGAGTTGATGAATATTTTGGAGGAGGTTTTTGACGGTTCCGACGAAAAAGTGGTGGTCTTTAGCCAATGGGAGCGCATGACTCGCTTGGTGGCGCAAGAGTTAGATGAGCGAGGCGTTGGCTACGAATACCTCCACGGGGGCATCGAAAGTGCCAAGCGCAAGGATTTGTTAGATAATTTTCGTAACAAACCCGAATCACGGGTGTTTCTCTCGACTGATGCTGGCGGTGTGGGGCTTAATTTGCAGTCGGCTTCGTTGATGATTAACCTCGATATTCCGTGGAATCCTGCGGTGTTGGAACAGCGCATTGCCCGTATTTATCGCCTCGGCCAAGAGCGTAACGTTTCCATTATCAACTTGGTAGCTACTGGTACGATTGAACACAAGATGCTCGATGTACTCAAGTTTAAGGCTTCGATGGCCGAGGGCGTATTGGACGGAGGCGAAGACACCATCTTCTTGGGCGACGACAAGTTCAAGCAGTTTATGAATGCTGTCGAAAACCTCACCGAAGTACCTTTGGAAGAAGATTTGCCAGTAGATCAACCCGAAGAACACGAAAGCGAAGAAATTGTGGCGGCGGTTGTTGAAGTGGAGGATTTTATGGTGAATCAGCCAATAATAACCCCAACCTTCTTGGGTGACGACGACGTAAAAGAGCCTGAAAGACAATTGGTTAGTGCAGATGCCACGCAACCTACACCACCACCAGCTGCCCAAGAATTGATACAAAGTGGCTTGAATTTCTTTATGCAATTAACCCAAACCCTTAAAAATCCAGAAGCCACTAAGCAATTGGTGAGCAGCATTACCCAAAAAGACGAAAACGGCAAGACCTTCCTCAAAATCCCCGTAGAAAACGAAGAAGTAATACAAAACGCTGTGCAAACACTGGGTGCATTGCTGGGGGCGTTTGCGAAATAAATGAAAGTCTTGCCAAACATAAAAACTTTAAAAATGTACTTATTTTTCGATACCGAAACCACAGGTTTACCCAAAAACTGGAAAGCACCCGTAACCGATGTAAACAACTGGCCTCGTATGGTGCAGTTGGCATGGGAAACTTACGATGTACAAGGCAATTTGTTGGCTCGTAACAATCACATCGTCAAGCCAGTAGGATATGTGATTCCAGCAGAGGTGAGCAAAATTCATGGCATTACCACCGAGCGAGCTTTGGCAGAAGGACAACCCATTGCCGAAGTGCTGGGCGTATTTGAACAACAAATGATGGATGCAGGTGTGCTGGTAGCTCACAACTTTGATTTTGACGAAAAAATAGTAGGAGCGGAGCTATTGCGAAACAACTTTGTCAATGGTTTGCCAAACAAAAAACGCCTCTGCACTATGAAAACCAAGCAAGTAATTGATTATTGCCGCATTGCTGGCCCGTATGGCTACAAATGGCCAAGCCTTGTCGAATTGCACAAAAAACTTTTCAAAACATCCTTTGGCGAAGCCCACAACGCCGCTGTGGACATTGCCATTACTGCCAAATGCTTCTGGGAATTACGACGATTGGGAATTTTGTAAATAAAAACGTCCGCAACGGATATCAAGTACCCGTTGCGGACGAAAGAAATACTGAGCTGTATTAATTAGCTTCGGTTGTTTTTGAACGTCTGATGTATTTCATAAAAACGGGTTGGGGGCCAACACCTGCGCTGATGTTGCATGGCATACACAAGATAATAACACTCATGGTTTCTTTGTTGTAGATGTAACGAGCGCATTGCTTACATGGTGTCGGATTGGGTGCACCGGACTCTGACTCGTCGCTTGCCTCAAAACGAAGTAGTTTGCCAGCTGCATCTTGAACAGAAGCATTTACAACTTCGCTATTGCGTACAAAAAAGGTCAAAGTACCTAATCCATTTTTTAGAACAACCGAGTTGCGGCCATCTTTTACACGAATATCTTGCTCAATGGTTTCGCTGCGTTCTTGTGCCAAGGTGGCAGACATAAACCCAAACACAAGGGCGAAAACAGTTAAAAGGGTTTTGATGGAATTGAATTGATTTTTCATGGCTTTTGTTTTTTAACGTTTGATTAAGAATGTGTTTGTCTGTTTGACATGACAAAGATGGCAGATTGGCCAGCCCTGTTTCAATACAAACTTGTTTGTATTTTGAAGAAAAATCATCAAATCGCTAAAAAACCTTGTTTCTTCATCATAAAAGATTATTTTATCTTCTAATCTTTTTTTCTTCTTGATTAAACCTTTCTGGAAGCACTACATCAAAGCATCAAATTTCCCCGCAACACTTGCCTTATTTGAATTATGTGTTAGTACCAATAACTGGTACAAAGCACCCACACGGCTGCCGAAAAGTGTCAATAGAGTAGGCAAAATTCCTTAAACCAAAATAAAAAGCCATGAAAAGTTACCAGTACCTTGCCGGTGCTATGAGCATCGCTATGTCTGCCCTGTTGTTTAGTTGCGACAAAACTCAAGAAAACCTTGCTCCTGAGATTACACCCACTACCGCCGAACGCACCGCTACCGAATCTGCTACCGTCACTGCTGCACCCGCTTATGCAGGGGCTTGCGAAGATTATGCCTTAGCCCTTAGTAACTCGTACGCTACACCAATTCCTGCCGCCCTAACTTCTGAAATCCATCGAATTAATATGTGTACGGGGGTCGAAAACTATATTTCGACCATCAACATTGGCGGTGTGTTGGTGTATAGCGTAACGGGGATTTCTAAAAAGAATGGAAATACAAAGGTACTTTATGCTGTAACGGGGCGAAACTCCAATTATCCAAACCGAATTTTGAAAGTGGAAATTCTGACGGGTAATGCTACAATTATTGCTACCACCACAACAGGCATTGGAGCAATGGTGATTCCCTTGCAAGACATTGAGAATTACGGCAATAATTATTATGCCATTCAAGAAGGAACAAACCAGATTATGAACGTAAACGTCGCCACGGGTGTGTGTAGCAATTTTGCGGCAGCCCCTACCAATTATCCGTTGATTGGGCTAACGTTTAAGAGCAACCGTATGTGGGTAATTGCAGGGGCAGCCAATTTTAACTGCTCACCTCAGTACGGTGATATGTGGGAATATACCTTGGGTGCTGTGTTGAACACGACCACCTCCTACAATTCGTCGGTAATGTCTTATACCAACAAAGAGTTGGGGCTGAACTTCTTTACCAATGCGGCCTGCTGCACCCGCAACTGGGTAGTAGGTAGTGCTTCTACAGCGGCGGGTGGCTCGCTTACCTACAACCTAAGCTTGTGTATGGGCGGTGGCGTACCTGTGCTCATTGGCGGCGTGAAACCAATTTATGACTTTGCCAAGCGGTAATAATCTCTTACCAAAAATCCCCACCAGTTCACAGAAACTGGTGGGGATTTTTGCTTTCCGACTGGGAAGTCGGAGTTACAATTTACTTCGTCCGTTCAATCGTAAACTGTACCAAACCCATTAAGGCATCTCGATAGGGAGAAGGTGCAAAATTTTGAAGAATTGCATGGGCTTCATCCACAAAGCGTTGCATTACTTGGGTGGCATATTGAATCCCGCCCGACTGTTTTACAAAATCAATGACTTCGGCTACTTTTTTTGGTTTATCCGATTCGTTCTTGATGGCATTGATAATGCGTCGTTTAGTAAACCAATCGGTTTTAGAAAGGGCATAAATAAGGGGTAGCGTCATCTTTTTCTCCTTAATGTCAATACCCAAAGGTTTGCCAATTTCGGCATCGCCATAGTCAAACAAATCGTCTTTAATCTGGAACGCAATACCTACTTTTTCGCCAAACAAGCGGGCTTGTTCAATAGTATGTGTGTCTGCATTTACTGAACACGCCCCTACGGCGCAGCAAGAGGCAATTAAAGTAGCAGTTTTTTGACGAATAATTTCAAAATAAATCGCTTCGGTAATGTCCAAACGTCGGGCTTTTTCAATTTGCATCAGCTCACCTTCCGACATCTCTCGCATGGCATCAGACACCAATCTCAGTAATGCAAAGTCGCCATTATCAATAGAAAGCAATAAGCCTCTCGACAGCAAAAAATCCCCAACCAACACCGCAATTTTATTTTTCCAGAGGGCATTGATGGAGAAAAACCCCCGACGGTAGTTAGAGTCGTCCACCACGTCGTCGTGTACCAGTGTGGCTGTGTGTAGCAGTTCAATAAGGGCAGCCCCTCGGTGTGTAGCTTCGCTAATAGTACCAAAAACTCCTGCCGACAAAAATACGAACATGGGGCGAATTTGCTTTCCCTTTCGCCGCACAATATAATTCATGATTTGGTCGAGTAGCATGACGTCCGATTTCATGAACTGCCGAAACTTTCCTTCAAAAGCGTCCATTTCGGCGGCAATGGGGGCTTGTATTTCTTTGATGGTCAAGGACATGGTGGTTTATTCGTTGCGATGTGCCGCCTAATCAATTATCAACAAGTTTTAAAAACGAATAACCGATAACGAAACTCGCAAGAAGTGGCAAGTTTACGAACGAAAAGCGAGCTTTCGCAGATTTTTTGCCGAAAATGTTTTGGATTGATAGGTTTTGCCTAACTTTTGGCAGAAAATAATTTTTGTATGCGAATTTTAGTATTGAGTGGGGGCTCTGTTAAAGGAGCTTTTCAAGCAGGTGCAGTGAAGGCACTCATGGAAACCGGGTTCAAACCCGATGCCATTTACGGCGTGTCAGCAGGAGCCATGAACGCTGGCTATTTGGTTAATCATATTGGCAAACAAGTACTCGAAAAACAAGCTATTGACTTTGTGAAAGCCGCCAAAGACTTGTGTCAGTTTTGGAAAGACAAAATTACCCAACCCGACTCGCTGGCTCGTAGGCGAGGCACTTATGAGTTGGGGATGAGTGCCTTTCGGCGCAACTTTGAGGGATTGCTGGATAATTCGCCGCTTCGTGAGATTATTGAATCCACTGTACAGATGGAGAATATGCTCGTAAGCCCGGTTTTGTTGAAAGTAGGAGCCGTAGATATTCAAGACGGTGGCATTGTATATGCCGACCCCTCCCCTTCGATTATTTTTTTGACTATTTACTGGCCAGCAGTGCTATTCCGATTTTGATGCCTGTGGTCAAAATTGGAGGTAATTCAAAAATGGCTTTTTTGGATGGCGGTATGCGAGACGTAGCCCCTATCAAAAGAGCCGTTCAAGACGGTGCTACCGAGGTGGTAGCCATAGCTTGTCATCCTCGTCAAATACAAGGGCAACCGTTCAATTATGGTAACTTGTTAGCACTGGTGGACAGGGCAATGGATATTACGGTTCACGAAACAGTGAATAACGATATTGAATGGGCCGAACACTTGAATGCACTGTTGCCGAATGATAAAAAACGAAAAAAAGACGAACGGCTACCACCATATCAGCGATTTGAACTGACGGTAATTCGTCCACAAAAAACCTTGATGGTTGATATACAGGACTTTAATTTGGAAGACATCGAGCAAATGATAGAGCGAGGCTATCATACAGCGAAAGAACAGTTGAAGGAAAAATCTAAAATGTAGTTATAATACACAAAAGCCCCTTTATTTTTGAATAGAGGGGCTTTTCTTAAAATTACACAGTTATAGATTACACCATTACACCGACATAATATCTGCTTCTTTCGCCGCAAATACTTGATCTATTTTGGCAACGTAGCTATCGGTGATTTTCTGTACTCGCTCTTCGCCTCGCTTTATGTCGTCTTCTGAAACACCATCATTTTTTAACTTCTTGATGGAATTGTTGGCATCTTGGCGCACGTTTCGTACATTTATTTTGGCTGTTTCAATCTCATGCTTTACTCGCTTCACCAAGTCTCGGCGGCGGTCTTCAGTAAGAGGCGGAATGTTAATACGCACTACCTCGCCATCGTTAGATGGATTAAAGCCCAAATTAGCATTCCGAATGGCCTTCTCAATTTCGCCAATCAAGCGTTTTTCAAAAGGTTTCACTGCCAAAGTGCGGGCATCAGGTGTAGTAATTGACGACACCGATTGCAAAGGCGACATCATGCCGTAATACTCTACTTGCACGCCTTCGAGCATGTTGGGGGTGGCTTTACCTGCTCTAATTTTGGCAAGTTCAATGTTGAGGTGCTTCAAGGCACCATCCATGGTTTCTTTGGCTGCGTCTAAATAAAACTCAATCTCTTCCATTTGAATAAAGTTAAAAATCGGAGTTTGAAGGGCTTTGCCTTTCAAACTCTAAACATCAATCTATTTTTCTGATGAAATCAAGGTGCCAACCGACTCGCCTTGCACCAGTTTGAGGAGGTTGCCGGGCTTGTTCATGTCAAACACAATGATGGGCAAATTGTTTTCTTTGCATAACGCAAAGGCCGTCAAATCCATTACTTTGAGATCTTGGTTTATCACTTCGTCAAATGTAATGTGTTCGTAACGAGTAGCGTTAGGGTCTTTTTCGGGGTCGGCAGTATAAACACCATCTACACGAGTGCCTTTGAGTACCACATCGGCTTTAATTTCAACGGCTCGCAGACTGGCGGCAGAGTCTGTTGTGAAATACGGATTGCCCGTACCAGCCCCAAAGATGACAACTCGCCCTTTTTCGAGGTGACGAAGTGCCCTACGGCGAATCATAGGCTCACAAATTTGCTCCATTTTTACAGCAGACAGCATTCGGGTAAACATGCCATGTTTTTCGAGCGAAGCCTGAATCGCCATGCCGTTGATGACCGTTGCCAACATACCCATATAGTCGCCTTGGACCCGGTCTAAGCCAGTGGCTTCCAGTTCTTTACCTCTAAAAATATTGCCGCCACCTATCACGATAGCAACTTGAACACCAAAATCTTTGATGGCCTTGATTTCTTTGGCATATTGTTCTAAAATGCCCGAATCAATCACTTTTTCTGACTTTTTGTCGCCACTGAGTGCCTCGCCGCTGAGTTTGAGGAGAATACGCTTATACGTTGGTGAATTCATGATGAAGTTTTGGTTCGGGGCGTAAAGATAAAGAAGTTTCTTAAAATCATTCAAATTCTACCAGTACCTGATTTTTCTCAACGCTTTCTTGTTGGCTTATTTTTACAGATTTTATCTTGCCATCGCCAGGGGCTTTTATCACGTTTTCCATCTTCATTGCCTCCAGAATCAGTACCGTGTCACCTTTTTTGACTATATCGCCCGCTCCAATCTTGACTTCTAATACCTTACCTGGCATGGGGGCTTTGATATTGTTTACTTTGGCCAAAGTAGCGTTGCTCATACCCAGTTGGTCGAGCAACATATCGAAGCGGTCTTTTACATGAACCGAATACTGGTTCTGGTTAATGCGAATCACAAAGGTTTTGTCGGCATGGTTGGCTTCAATCACTTCGGCATTAAGTGAGCGATTGTTGTACATGACATGAAAATTGTTGCCTCGCACATGCACCAAATCCCATTCAAATGGTGCTTGATTTATGAAAATATCTCCCTTATTCGGTTGAATTTCAAAGGTTTGTGTGCCGTTTACTGTAGCTTTTAGCATGGTGAAGTCCTTGATGATTTTACATGATAATTAAAATTCACGACTTTTCGTATTCGCTTGTCCAGGCATAGTAACCAAATAAACACAAGCCCCCTACCACCAAAGGCGTAAGTATAAATAGTACCACATATCCAAAAATGCGGTCATCTAATTTGTCGCTACTAATTTTAATAAGGCTATCCAGCAATCGGTCATAACCAATGTATAGACCAAGGGCTATCCAAGCAATGCCGAGGTATTTTTTGATGGTATTCATCTTTTTAGTCGTTTTCGTCTTCGGAGTTTTGAGGACTTTTAGTTGATAAGTAAAATAATCCAATCACAAAGCAGACACTGGCTACCAGTATGGGATACCACAAACCGGCTAAATAGGCTTGTGGTTCGGCAGAGGCTTTGGCTTTTTCGACTAAGGCCGTTGCCAGAAAGGGTGTAAGCCCCCCAAAAACACCATTACCAATGTGATAAGGCAACGACATGGACGTATAACGAATGCGAGTTGGGAATAGCTCGACCAAAAACGCCGCAATAGGGCCATACACCATAGTAACATACAACACCTGAATAGTAATGAGCAAAACCATTAGCCAAAAGCCGCTGTTACCTAATGTTACTACCTTTTTGATTTCGGGCTTACTGCCAGTGACTTTTAACTCTTTTTGGGTTTCTTGATTGGTAGTTCCATCCTTAAAAACTTTTGAAGTTACTGTTACCTCAATGCTTCCTTCTGCACTGGTGGCAAGGGTGCGATTTTGCTTTGTTTGTTCTACGAGTTCTTGTTTTAGAGAAACATCCGCCAATTCATACATTTCTTGATAAATAGGACGGTACGTTAATACGCCCAGCAGCATTCCTGCCAGCATAATGCCCTTGCGACCAATGCGGTCGGATAATCTACCAAAAAGCACAAAGGCTGGTGTAGCTATCAGCAAGGCAATAGCCACAATATAGTTGGACTGAACAAACTCAATGTTACAGGTTTTTTGGATAAACGACAACGCATAAAACTGCCCTGTGTACCAAATGACCCCTTGCCCTGCTGTAGCACCCAATAAGGCCAGCAGTACCATTTTGAGGTTGGCTTTTTTGCCAAATGACTCTGCTAATGGATTTTTTGAGATTTTACCTTCCGCTTTTATCTTTGAAAAAAGCGGTGATTCGGCCATGCGGAGGCGGATATAGATGGATACTGCCACCAGAAAAGCAGACAGTAAAAAGGGGATTCGCCAGCCCCAATCCTCAAATTGCTCAACGCCTATACTTTGTCGAGTGGCCACAATTACACCCAATGATACTAATAGCCCCAAGGTAGCCGTAGTCTGAATCCATGAAGTATAAAAACCTCGTTGGCCAGCTGGTGAGTGTTCGGCTACGTAGGTGGCTGCTCCGCCGTATTCGCCCCCTAAGGCCAAGCCTTGCAATAGTCTGAGTATTAGCACTAAAAGAGGTGCAAAAATACCAATGGTTTCGTAGTTGGGAATACAGCCAATCATGAATGTAGAGCCACCCATTAGCACAAGGGTAACCAAAAAAGTGTATTTACGACCTACTAAATCACCCAATCGGCCAAATACTAAGGCACCAAATGGCCGTACAATAAACCCTGCGGCAAAGGTAGCCAAAGTAGATAGTAAGGCTGCTGTGGGGTTGCCTTTGGGGAAAAATTGGGTAGAAATAATGGTAGCAAGGCTGCCAAAAATGTAGAAATCGTACCATTCGATGAGTGTACCAACGGACGAAGCCGAAATGACACTCCAAATCTTGTTGGTAGGGGGTGAATGCTTAGACATGGATAGGGTAGAGGATTATGACCCCAAACCTATCATTCTTTCGGGAAAAATCGGTGATTTTTTGTCAGAAAATTACTCAAACCGTTTTAATTCGAGAAATTGGCCATCAAATACAGCATAATGGCAGTTTCCTGAGAACCATTCGCCAAGATTTATGTAACAACTACCATGCTTGCCTACGGGTAGGTTAAGTGGCAAGTGGCGATGCCCAAAAATGTAATAGTCGTGGTGTTGTGTGGCTTCGGTGCTTTGGCAAAATTGGAACAATAGCTCACGGTCTTCGCCCAAAAAGTGTTCTTCGTTTTTAGCTACATTGGCTCCTCGGCTTTGCTGAGACCATAACGTGGCTAATCGGATGCCCAAGTCTGGATGAACCTGCCGAAAGAGCCATTGACAAACAGGATTTCGAAATACTTTTTTGAGGAATTTGTACCCATAGTCACCTGGCCCCAAGCCATCACCGTGACCAATATAAAAGAGGTAATTTTTAGACGGATTGGGGTAGTTTACAGCAATTTGAATAGGCTGATGGAATACGCTGATGTTTAGCTCGGTTTGGAAATAATCTCGCATCCAGAGGTCGTGATTACCTGTAAACACAATAATTTGGATGCCAGCATCGGATAGTTCGGCTAATTTGCCCAAAAACCGCACGAAGCCTTTGGGTACAACAGTTTTGTATTCATGCCAAAAATCGAACAAATCACCCACTAAACAAATCACTTGTGCATCGGCTTGAACGTGACTAAGCCAGCGTACAATTTTCTGTTCTCGTTCGAGGCTCGCCTCATGCGAGGGCGTGCCTAAATGAAAGTCAGAAGCAAAATAGATTTTTTGATTGGATTCTAAGCTAATGGTTTGCATACGGGTCATAAAAAAGACCCGCAAAGTTAGCGGGTCTTTGGGTTTATGCAAGGAGGGTATCTCTATTACCAAATACGTTTTATGTCTGTATTCTCAAAATAGTTGTCAAATAATTCATCTCTGCCAACCACATTCATTTTTTCAACAATTGCTTGAGCTATAATCATTCTATCAAATGGGTCTTTGTGGTAAAAAGCCAACTTATTTTGCAATACTGTATGAGTAAACAAAATAGGTAAAACCTCAAAACCATTTTCGATTATGTCATCAATCGTGCTCTCATAACTTCCTTTTATCGAAAGTTTATCCAATGACATTTTGATTGAAATCTCCCATAGACTCGCAATACTTACGTATTTATTGTTGCTGCTGTCTTACTATAGCTTTTTTTGCCGTTTGGCTAATTTCAGCACTTCCTGCCACAAACCAAAGAAAAGTATGGGTGTCTAAAAGCAAGTCCACTACATATAGTCTTTAAAGTCGTCTAATGGGTCGTCAAAATCTGGTGCCAAAACGTACTTACCTTTTGCACTTCCAAAGGTGGGTACTTTGGGGATGGTATTCGCAATTTGATGTTTAAACATCAAATAACCAACAAAATCTAAAACCTCTTGTTTTAGGTTTTCAGGCATCAAATAAAGCTGATTTATGATAAGTTGCTCTTTCATAAGACAGATTTTATGATTTTTACATCCAATTTTTAGTTGATTAAATTACTTGAATCAACCTATACCTGTACTTCCTCTTTTTGTTCTTTTTTATCTTCTTCCTTTGGTTCAAACGACCCATCCGTACCATTATTCATATAGGCTTGCAAGGTGGTTTCGTGAGCAAAAGGTCGTTTGCCAATAAGCACTTCTAAATCAGACTGAAAAAAGACTTCCTTTTTGAGGAGTTCTTGGGCAATGATTTCCAATGCTTCTCTATGATGTAAAAGCATATTTTTGGTATGGTCATAAGCTTTTTCAATCAACTTCCGTACTTCTTCATCTATTTCACGAGCTGTTTCTTCCGAATACGGTTTGTTAAAAGCATATTCCGATTGCTTCGAGTCGTAGTATGAGATATTTCCGAGTTTTTCGTTCATGCCATACACCGTTACCATGCTGTATGCCAGTTTGGTAATACGCTCCAAGTCACTTAATGCACCCGTCGAAATTTTACTAAAAACAACTTCTTCGGCAGCACGCCCACCCAAGGTCATGCACATTTCGTCAAAAAGTTGCTCTGTTCTGTACAAAAACTGCTCTTTAGGCAAATACTGAGCATAGCCCAAAGCTGCCACGCCACGAGGCACAATACTTACTTTCACAAGTGGATCGGCATGTTCTAAAAACCAACCCGCCACCGCATGACCTGCTTCGTGGTAGGCTACAATTTCTTTTTCTTGTGGCGAAATCAGCTTATTTTTCTTTTCTAAACCACCTATCACCCTATCCATTGCATCCTGAAAGTCTTTCATATCAACGGCTGTTTTGCCATAGCGAGCCGCAATTAGGGCTGCTTCGTTGCAAACGTTGGCTATTTCGGCACCTGCAAAACCAGGGGTTTGAGCGGCTAATTTTTTGATGTCTATTTCGGGGCTGAGTTTTAGGGGTTTCATGTGTACCCTAAAAATAGCCTCACGACCCACTAAGTCGGGTTTGTCAATAGAAATTTGGCGGTCAAAACGGCCCGGACGCATCAAGGCAGAGTCGAGTACATCGGGGCGGTTGGTTGCTGCCAAAATGATGATACCAGAGTCGGTAGCAAAACCATCCATTTCTACTAAAAGTGAGTTGAGGGTGTTCTCACGCTCGTCGTTGGCACCGGGCATGGCTCCACGCCCCCGTGAACGACCTACGGCATCAATCTCGTCAATAAAAATGATACATGGTGCTTTTTCTTTGGCTTGCTTAAATAGGTCACGTACCCTTGCTGCCCCTACACCCACAAACATTTCTACGAAGTCGGAGCCTGACAGCGAGAAAAATGGAACACCAGCCTCGCCAGCTACGGCCTTAGCCAATAGGGTTTTACCTGTACCCGGAGGCCCTACTAAGAGGGCTCCTTTGGGGATTTTACCACCCAAATCGGTAAACTTTTTAGGTTGTTTCAAAAACTCTACAATCTCTTGAATCTCTTCTTTGGCTTCGTCGAGACCAGCTACGTCATTAAACGTAATTTTTACCTTGTTTTCGGCATCAAATAAGGTAGCTCTTGACCGCCCGATGTTGAATATTTGACCACCTGGACCACCTCCGCCCGACATACGGTTCATCATAAAATATAACCCAACCATCATAAGGATAATAAGCCCCCATGAGCTGAACATACTGAAAAAGTCGGATCGGGTATCAATCCTTAGGCCAATGCGCTCTTGTGGAGGTAGGTTTTTCTGGATTTCGTCAAAGTCTTTTTTAAATACTTCGGGCGAAATGACGGTGAACGAAAAATGAGGCCCTTGTGTAACGGATAGATAAGGTTTTTCTTCAAATATCCCCCTATATTTGGGGCTGTTGAGGGCATCTTTGGTGAGTGTTATTTCTACAGTGCGGTCGTTGTAGGCCACTACATCAGATACTTCTTTGTTTTGCACCATCTCTTCAAACTGCTTCTGTGAGATTTCTCGCACAGCAGAGCTTCGGCTCATTACAAAAATGCTCAAAATAGCTAATATTAACCCTATTACGACCCAGCCCTGAAATCCTCCTCCCGGACGTTTTGGCAAACGGTTGGGTATTCTGTTGTTTTCTTCCATGTTTATTAAATTGTGTTTGGAAGGTTTAAAAGCTTACTTCCAAACAAAATGATACTTAATTAGCTAACAATATGGTGAATGTGAATGTTTCAAATCACCATTTTTCGGGACGAAAGGCAAAGTTACAAGATTAAGCGGCAGAAAACTCCATAGCTTCGCTCACATGAGTAAACTCAGCATCGCCCCAAAGATCTTCTAATTTGTAAAACTCTCGTCGTTCTTTTTTGAAAACGTGAGCTACCACATCAACATAATCAAGTAGTACCCATTCTTTTTGCATTTTGCCTTCTCGGTGCCATGGATGCTGTTGAATACTCTTAAAAACTTCTTCATCAATAGAATCACCAATGGCATCAATTTGGGTGTCTGAGTTACCTGAGCAAATAACGAAATAATCAGCTATAGCGTTTTTGACTTTTTTGAGGTCAAGCACTACTATATCTATAGCTTTTTTTTCTTGCATTCCTTTCACTACCAACTCACACAATGTTTGCGAGCTTATCCCGCTTTCCGTTTGTTTCTTTTTGCGTACTTTCATGCAGTTTTATTAAATGTTATGTTCCAAGATAGAAAAATGTGTGAAATTTAGACAGAAGTAAGCAAGGTGAATGTAAGAAGTAGGCGTAAAGAAGCAAGATTTGTGGTTTTACTTCTGATTATTATTTTCTACTTAGTACCTCATAACTTTGCACTTCTGAAATTAATTTCCAGCGCTTGGTAACTGAAAAATCTTTTGAGAACCAAATTTGCAAATATTGATGCACAATTTTGAACCCAATACTCTTTTTATTGGAAAAAACTTGATTTATCTGCCAACTTGTCATTCTACTAACGACATTGCGGCTGAAAAAATTCAACAATCGGACGTTTTTGAGGGAACGGTAATTGTTACTTCTTATCAAACCGCTGGGCGTGGGCAGCGAGGCAACGCTTGGGAGACAGCCCCCGATCAAAACCTTACCTTTTCACTCATCC
>JBGAVQ010000137.1:0-14251 GCA_044228045.1 Spirosomataceae bacterium | reverse complement strand
CTTGTCGAAAGTTAATGCACCGTTAAAACTATTTCAGTAGCAGGTTGGGGCGAGCGAGGTTGATTTCAAGCGATGAAACTCATTCAAATGCCGCCCTGAGGGCTTTTCGATACCGTTCACTCGTGGGACACGAGCGAAGGCGGAAATGAAACTTTAAACAAAGTAACGATTCAAATACTTTTTACATTTTTGTTCGTATTCAATACGCCACTTCTCAACTTTAAAATTATGTTTGTCTTGAAAAGCTTGGGTTTCAAAATACATCATTAAAGCATAATTATGTTCTAAAATTAATGACTCAATATAATTTTCGTTATCAAAGTATTCTAAATATGCTTCTTTTAAAGTATTGTAGGAAATTTCAGTTTTATTATATTCAAATGTCAATAAAATTTCATCAAGCCTTTTAACGAGTGGGTCATTTGATAAAATGCCATTTCTATCTATTTTTTTGAATAATTGGATGCTTTTTTGTCTTGGTAAACCAAATGACCAATTAGATAAAATACTTTTTAATGCACAATTATCAGATTCTACTTTATTACCAATTCTCAGATATACATCAGATAATATTTCCCATGCCTCAGAATGTTCAGGAACATAGGATAAATATTTATTAAGTTGTGAAATTGCAAATTCAAATTCTCCTTTTTGGGCTTTAAGTTTCATTCTTTTAAAAGCAAAAGAAAAATCAACTAATTCATGTTCTTCTTCAGATTGATTAAATTCTAATAAAAATTCTTTTAGATTTTTGTGTGAAATATTTATGCAAGATTGTTCATGCTCAAACCAACAAATTATAGGTTCTAAATTTTCTTTTCCAAAACTCCAATATAAACCATAATAATTTCCAGTACCATCAGCTTGTTCTTCAAACTCCCAAAAACCAAATGGAATATGTGGAGCATAGTTTTCCCATTTATTTAAAGTAACAGATTTTATTTTCTGAGGCTTGAACATAGAAATGCGAAAACTTCCAACATAGTATTGGACGAATAGCCAATCTAATTCTATCTTGATTTCGTTATATTTTGGCTGTTTTTCTGTTCTTTCCTACAAGAATACAGGGTTTTTATGAAAAAAGAAAAGTAAAGGCTAAAATTTTCACTTCCTAAAACGCTCGGTTATTGGACACCCTTCGAGTTATATTTTATCTTGAAATATCACAAAATTTATCTGTTAAATCTTGGCTTGCTTGGTGCTTTGTTTGTGCATGTACGGGTAATTCAAGGGGGTACATTCCAAGCAAACTAAGAAAATATGGTTCTATTTGAAATTTCTGGGAGTGTTTAATGCAAATTGACCTAATCACCCCCAAAATATCATCTTGACGGTTCGCCGCCCGTAAAGACCTATCTGATAGTATAGAAGCATTTGATAGAGCCAGGTAGGTACGGCGGCGAACTACCCCAATGCCCCTCATGTACTTGTGGGTGCGAGAGAGCTTTGCTATATAGCTTAAAGCACAAAAAGGTGATGGGTTTGCAACCTGTCACCTTTTTTATTGGATTTTATCGTTTTTATGCCTCTTGCCACTCCATGCGGAGTTCTTCTTTCAATTTCTCCATTTCTGACAACGCACCAATCAATACCCCGTATTCATTGATGCTCACTTTATCAACTTTGCAGGTAGCTTGTTGGTGATTGCTTACCACTAAACTATTGATTCGATGGTGTAGAAACTCTACTCGTTGATTGAGGTAGGCTTCTATGTGTTGTAATGAATTCATTTTGTCTTTGGAGGAAAGGTGGTACAATCTAATTATTAGGTACAAATCAATAACGCCAAAGAAATCAAAAATGTTTCATTTTTTGAAAATTAACAGGCTGATTGTGAATAGATTGAATAAGTTGTGTCCTGTTATTGTTTTACTATTTTCTTGATACTTCTTTGGCTGCCTTGTTCGATTTCGAGTAAATACATGCCGTCACTCAAGTGTTGAATAAGCAATTCTTGTACCAATTTCTCTTGATTTTTGTAAGGTTTCCAATAATTTACTTGTTTGCCCACTACATCGTTGAGTCGGAGCATTACTTCACCCCGATACTGACTTTTCAACTCAATCCGTAGGCGATCTCGTGTCGGATTTGGTGCAATGTTAATGTCTTCAAAATCAGGCTCTTGCACAGTAGTAACCACCGAATAAGCCGCCCACGGCACTAATCCGCTTTCGGGTTTGGGTAGTTTTACGGTGGTATAAATATGAAACTCCCCTGGTTTTAACACAATGGGCATACTCACATTGGTAACGTTTACTTCGTCGCCCGTAAAAAAATCGTACCACTTGCCCGTGTTCTGAAAGGTGATGGGGTTAGCGTATTCCTCTACATCAAAATTGGCAACAATGTTTACTTTCATGGAAGCGTCGTCGAGGGTGAGTTGCTTCAATTTGGCACTGCCCAAAAGGGAAAATGTGCTGGTTCTGAATGCCTTTTGGGTGGTTTTGAGCTTAATGAGCTCAGCAAAAACCTTGTAAAGTTTCTGACGTTCAGCCACTTGTAGGTATTCCCATTTGATGGGCTTTTTGCCAGTGCGTCCGTTTTGGTCAATCGCAATATCGTAGCCGAGTTCACCAAACTGCCAAATCATTTTGGGGCCAGGTGTACCCAACAAAAACGCTGCGGCTGCTTTGATGCGTTCGCTGGCAGTTGTCAAGTTGCGGGTCGAGTACGTGCCTGCGCTCGTGCCGTTGTTGAGCGCATCCCACATCAGGCGTTCTTCGTCGTGGCTTTCCATGTAGCCAATGAGGTGAGGTTTTGTGAAATTGCGAAAAGGGTAAGCCAGCCGATTGATATTGCTTGCATTGCCTTTCACGGCATTTCTGAAATCACCATTTAGGTTAGCCCATAGCATCATGCCATAGTCGGCGAGTTCTCGTTCTTCTTGGTCGTCGGCAAAATGTTCCAGAATGATGTACGCTGAGGCATCGTAACTTCTAATTTTGTCATAAATTCGTTTCCATATTGCCACTCGGCTGGCATCGTAGCTACTCCATCGGCTCACATCGTTGCCAGCGTCTTTTTGGGTAAAGCCTTTAGAGAGGTCAAACCTATAGCCGTCGAAGCGATATTCTTGCAGCCAATGCTGGCAAATTCTGTCCACTAAGTCTTTGGTGGCGGGGCTTTCGTGGTTAAAATCAAAAAACACATTAAACGGATGCGTAGCCTGCTGATTAAACATGGGGCTATCTTTACTGGGTTTTGTGCCATCCCAGTACATTTTCACATACGGAAACTCATAGTCGGCCTGATTCAACACCATGTCTAACACTACGGCCATACCGTTTTCGTGGCAACGGTCAATGAACTTTTTCAAGTTGTCTTTGGTACCGTAGGCTTTGTCAGGAGCCATGTAAAAGATGGGGTTGTAGCCCCAGCTATCGTTGCCTGTAAACTCCATAATGGGCATGAGTTCAATGCAATTGACACCCAGTTTTTTGAGATAGGGTAGTGTATCGGCAAGGGTTTGGTAGTTCTGTGTTCCTATAAAATCCCGCACGAGCAATTCATATATCACTAAGTCCTGATTTTCGGGGCGTTTGAAATTACTCACCTTCCACTCGTAAGGCTTTTGGTTAGTTTGTAAAACCGAGACAATGTTGCCTCTTGCTTGTGAAGGGAAAGTCAGTGGATTTGGATATGTGGAAGCCGAAATAAAGCTATCATTATTTTTATCTAACAATTTTTCGGCGTAGGGGTCTGCCACGGCAATTTTACCATCTATCCAATACTCAAAGGCGTACTCTTTGCCAGATTCTAAGTTGTTGATTTGTAGCCAATAACGTTGCCCATCAGGGGTACGGTTCATCAGCGAAGCAGCACCAAGGTTCCAATTATTGAACGAACCGAGTGCATAAATAAAATTTTTGTTGGGTGCAAACAAGACCAGCGTAGCTTGTGTAGCCGAGGTGTAATTGATGCCGTCTTTTAGCCCCGAAGGTAGGGGAGAGGTGGTAACAGTTGGTTTCACAAAAAGAGTAAAATTATCAGTAGAAGTTTCAGAACCTTTGGTTGCGGTAATGCTCACGTTCATGATTTCGCCGGGTGAGGCAGGAGGGATATTAAAAGCCAGAGAATCTTTGTCTGTGACAGTGGTAAGGACACTGCCATTGACACTAAGTTGTAAGTTTGCTTTTGTAGAAGCTACAGCCAAAACGGGAAAAGGTGTATTGGCTTCGGTAAATGGCTGTTTTTCAGTGGGTTTCAGGAACGAAACATTAAGATTGTTGTCGTATAGCACGAATGTAAAGTCTTCGGTTTGGTTGGTGCCATTGCCGTTTTTGACCAGCAAACCCATCCATGTTAGCTTTTTGCCACCTGTCACATTCAGATATTGAGCGGGCTTAAGTTTAATACTCCATTTGTCGCTGCCCAGCGAGGTAAGTTTGCCGGGGTCAAACGGCTGACTAAAACTGCTCTGTCCAGATGGACTAAACTCCGACTGACGATTATTGACATCCGAGCCACCCCATGCCCAAATATACATATCGGAGGTTTTGCCCAGTAGCCCAGCCGCACGGGTATCTTTGGCGAGTTTGAGGTCAAAGGTAAGGGTAATGTCGCCGTCGGCAGTGGGGAAAGTAGGCTGAATGCTAACGTATTGGGCTGTGCAAGGCAGTGTTATGCAGCAAAACACACAAAACAACAAACCAATAAGCCTTGTTGGGAAAGTCTGAATTTTCATGAATTTATTCATCATAGATTTCAATACATTTCCAAAAATAAGAATTGTTGTGTCTTTATTAAGTATTTTTGGGCAGTGTTGATCAATTTAATAGAAACCGTTACCAATGGTAAACAGATGAAAGCACCAATTGTTAAGTTCGTGAGTTTCCTCATTTTTTTCGTAATCAGTAAATCATATTGTCAAGTTGATTCAAATATTCATACTTTTCTGAATGAAAAAGGTGAATTGATGACAGAAATAGTAACCAATCCTTCTCAAAATGCAAAAGGCGTACTTTACAAAGGTAGCCCATTTTTTCAGGATGAGTTTCAACTTGGCGAGATCAAGATTGCAGGCGGTCGGGTTTTTCAATTTCCATTGCTCTACAATTTGAACGATGGTGTGCTAATTGCTAAAATTGAAGGAGAAAACCATACATTTAGTAGAGCAGATAGCACCAATTTTACACTTGGAGAACATCGTTTTGTATCGGTAAATAAGCGATTCTATGAGGTATTGTATGATGGCAAAGTCAAGTTGCTTCTTTTACATCATTGCCACATCAAGCCCATTGACAAAATAGATGCAAAGTTTAATTCTTACATCGGCGAATTTATCAAAGAAAAATCGTATTACTTCTTGTTGTCCAATGGCAAAATAAAGACATTTAACCCCAAGAAACTCATGTCGGTTTACGTGGCTTTGCAAGACGAAGGGCTTGACCTATATGTTGACGGCGATGCCCTAAAAGCAGAGAATATAGCGTATGTGAAACGATTTTTAGCGCAAAATTTCCCTAACAAAACGGTTTCTACCAACTAATGTAAGGTTTCAATACGTCATAAACCCGATGGATTGGCAGCCCCATTACGGTAAAGAACGAACCTTCGATGCGCTCGATGCCCACCATACCAATAAAATCTTGTACGCCATAAGACCCCGCTTTATCGAAGGGGCAACAGGCTTTGATGTAATATCGGATTTCAGCATCTGTCAATTCCCTGAAATAAACCTTGGTTACGTCTGCAAACGATTCGGTGCGCTCAGATGAACGCAGGCACACGCCCGTTATCACCTGATGCATTTGCCCCGATAGCTTACGAAGCATCACAAAAGCTTCATCTTCATCATTTGGTTTATTCAAAATTTCTCCGTTGATTAGTACGATGGTATCTGCCGTTAGCAAGAGGTTATTGTCTATTGTGTCAAAGACCGCTGCTTTTTGCTCGGCCAAAAAAACAGGTACTTCGGCAGGAGGCATGGTGGCAGGAAAGGCCTCGTCTGTTGGTTTTACTTGTACCTCAAACTGAAAACCAGCTTCGCTCAAAATTTGACGGCGGCGAGGTGAATTAGAAGCTAAAATTAGCGGCTTGGTGAGTTTCATGTGGCAAAGTAAATAGTCGAAAGTTATATGTCATACAGCATCAGTAGTATGTTTTTGAATAGATAAGAAAATGCGATAAAAATTAGGTGTGCTATGGGGTTGATTTTTAGGTGTTTAAGGACGGAGAAACATTTGTTGAATTTTGTTCGACAATGTTTGCGTTCATTTTTATCCCAACAAAAAGCATTGCTGCTACAATCATCTTCTGTTTACTGCAAATTGTTTACTGTAAAACTATTCAGTGGTTGTTTCTTGCTTTCGATCACTGCCTTTGCCCAACAACAAATTTACGACAGCACCAACAAACAAAAACCGACCCCCCAAGTACGAGACAGTACGTTTTATACCAATCTCAAAAACAAAATGACCAAAAGTTCGGTAGGGCGAGAGGTCTATAATTTTTTGTTTCGGGATGTTTATAATTCCAAAGCTTCGCAGCAGGTTAATCAGATAGAAGTGAACCCGTTTGAAGAGCACGAAGGTAAGGTAATTCGCAACATCATCATTCGGCGGTTCGATGCCTTTGGCCCCAGCGTGTACGATACCCTACGGCAGTCGAACAATTGGTTTGAGCGAGTGGGCAACAAACTGCATAAAGAAACCCAAGAACGAGTCATTCGTAATTCATTTTTATTGTTTGAAGAGGGTGACATTCTGCGCCCACAACTGCTGTGGGACAACGAACGCCTCTTACGACAAGCTGCTATCATTCACGATGCTCGTATTATTGTAGTACCCGATAAAAAGATACCCAACATTGTGGACGTATATGTGATTACGCACGACGTTTGGTCACTCAATCCATCTGTAGATGTAGGAGGGCTCAATAAATTTGGACTGGAACTCGAGCAGAAAAATTTCAGAGGCTTGGCTCAAACCTTTACGAATGGCATTCGCTACAATGGCAACGAGCCCGCAGGTAGGCGTTGGGAGTATAATGGACTGTACCGAATACCGTACATTAAGCGCACTTTTATTACCGCCGAAACAAGCCTTTTGTTGTTTCGGGATGTTAAATCATTGGTTGTCAAGGCGTATCGGCCTTTTGTTACCCCCGAAACCAAGTATGCTGGTGCCGCTGAGCTAAGTTACAATCGCCTCAATAACTTTGTTTATAACGTTGGCGATTCAGTAAGAATTGAAACCTTTCCGCTGTATTATTACTTTGGGGATGTTTGGCTGGGACGAGCTTTTAAGATGAATTTTGGCAATAAAATCCTTAACGAACGAGCAAGATTGGTAGTAGCCGCTCGGATGAATCGGTACAACTATACCAAACGCCCCGAAGTAACCCTCGACTCTAACCGCCTCTACGAAAACCGAAGTACTTACCTGGTTAGTATTGGGTTTTCTAACCGTCAATACCGCCGTGATGTGTTGATTTATGGTTTTGGACGAACCGAAGACGTTCCCTACGGCTACTTGGCATCTATGGTTTGGGGCTACGAAAAAGCTGAATTGGGGCAGCGAACTTACTTTGGTTTTAAGTACGCACAAGGGCAATATTTACCCAAAAACTGGGGCTACCTCTATGCGTTACTCAATGTTGGTTTTTACAAACGAGAATCGCTTGTGGAGCAAGGTGTAGTTACCTTAGAAGCCAATTATTTTAGCACACTACTCAAAATAAAACGCTCCAACATAAGGCAGTTTGTGTCGCTTAAATACACCGCTGGCATCAATCGGTTTAATTATGAATACATCGGCATTTCTGGAAACGATGGCATCAGAGGAACATCAACCGACCAGTTATTGGGCATTAAAAAATTGACATTAGGCATAGAAACCGTGCTTTTTTCAGCGTTCCAGGTTGTGGGCTTTCGGATTGCAACTTATGGATTTGTGGATTTGGGCCTTATTGCTCGTCAAAATGAGAACTTACTCCAAAGCAAAATCTATCAAGGTTTTGGCCTTGGCTTTCGGTTTCGTAACGAAAACCTTACCTTTAATACCTTTCAGCTTCGGTTAGCCTTTTATCCCAACGTGTACAATACTGCCCAGTTGGGGTTTGAAGTTGGCGGCGAAACACCCCTACGCTTTCGGGACTTTACTATTGAGCAACCCGAGATTGTTCCGTTTCGTTGATACGTTATGCTAAGATTGATGAAGCCTCGTATGTTTTCTGCCGTTGTTGGTGTTTGAGCGAAGCGGGGCTGCGCAGGCGATACCAATAACTTGCTGGGTTTGGGTTGTTGGTGACCGATTTTGTAGGGATTTGTTTAGGTTTTCAGAGTTGGTCGAAACAAAATCGAACACCAACAACGGGGGAAAGTTTGAAAAAATAAGACCAATTCACAATGTCTAAATATAGAAAAACCTATGAAGGCGGTGTATTAACCTTGTAATCAAACTATTCGTGTTATGCTAAGACCGCCCAGAGGGCTCTAAAATACTATTCACTCGGCAGAGCCGAGCGAAGGCGGAGGCTCAACATGTAAGAATATCAACTGATGTTCTACTTTCTGGTCAAATTGCCATTAGCGGATCTAAACAACATGATATAATGAGAAGTAATGATTCGTACTCAAACGAAAGAATTCGATATTTTGGCCAATTTCGTAGTATTTTATTAAACAGTCTTGACCAAAACCAAAAAATCAAAGTAGATGAAATTCTTAAAACTCGTTCTAATGCTGGGCTTTAATGCCATTATCGTTTTGAGTTGCCACAACTATGGAAAAATTATATCCTTTCAGACAGAAAATGGGGAAACTTTTTCACTTTTCATGAAAGAAGATACTGTCTGGAGAGCTACCAATTCCAAATCAACTCTTCAACGAGAAATAGATGCCTTAGTAGTAGTAGATAAGAATATTGTTTATGCAACTATTTCTAATAATGAATTGATTAGATATAACATAGACTCAGATTCAGTTGAAAAAAGTATACTACTTTATGAGCTTCATAATTATCGGTTAGCTTTGACACTTTTACAATTAGAAATGCGAAATGATATTTTAGTACTTTTTGGTACGAACGGTGTAACGGTAATGGACAAGGATTTAAATGTTTTGATGGCACCTTGTGATAGCATTATGAAAAGAAACCCCCGTTTGAGAAGGACAACTCGAGGGGGAATGAGTTATCATTTTTTGAATGATACAACCATTCAAATTATTTTACCTCAAAATAATGATGACGACAAAGGGGATTATTCAGGAAAAGATTACATAGAAAATTTACCTTATCCTGTCCCATAAAATTGTTTAGCTTTGAGGAATCCACTTCTTATAGAGATAAACCTCTGGGAGGCTAACCAAAGTGTTTTTTCGCCTGGGAATGGCTGTTTTTTAGAAGATTTAAACCCTGCTAAACTTGCTAAAGCCAAGATAAAATCTGTTACTGATACAATCTGTTTTGCCGAAACAAGTTGTAAAATTTCAATACTTTCTTTATCAAAATAGTCAATAGCCTCTGCTTTGGAATTCTGATTGCCTACTTTATAAATCCAGAGTAAATGCCAAGCTACAATACTATAAATTTGCAAAGCATTTTGAAGCCGTTCCAAGGTATCAATTTGTAACTTTTCTATTTGTAATCCTTGTTTGAGAATATAGTGAAATCGTTCAATAACCCATCTACGAGTATAATAATTGACTATTTTACTAATATTTTCAAAATTATCAATCTGTAACGTTGTCATCAATATCCACTCTAAGGCTGAATCCTCATCTGGTGGATTCTGCTCTTTTACCCATACTAAATTCATAGCAAATGGGGCTATTTTCTTTGTGTATTTTTGGTCACTTGGTACTGTCAAAGCAATGGGGCTTGCATAAAGACCTACTGTTGCTCTCCTTTCTTTTGTATTTTTTGTAGCCCTAACCAACACTTCTGCAAATCCCAATGGTACTAAGTTACTGATGACATCTTTCACTTGACAAGGCTTACCTTCATGCAAAAGCCAACGCTTCTTTTGCTGTACTCGAATGAGCAATTCTACTCCCTGTGAACGGTCATGTTCATATAATTCATAGAAATCTGCCTCTCGGTCGGCTATCTTGATAACTCGATGGGTTGTTTTATTTTCCCAGAGACTATTCAAAGTCCGAAGGGCTAATATCCATTTGTAACTCTCTTTGTCTTCTATGGCATATTGCCTTCTATTGGTGCCTTGATGATTGGCATTGGGCGACCAAATACGTTGGTAAGCAATCCCAAGAGGTTCTCCACTCTCTTTGATAAGCATACTTGTATGAATATTGATGCCTTTGACATGTCTGCCCTCGCCGCCTAAAATTCCCATGCCTTTTTTACCAACATGACTACTGTAATTGACATCAGTAGTATCTTCAATGGCTAAAACAACTTGCTCATGCTCACATCTGGAGATACTTGCACGCCGATGACCCGATTGTAAATCCAACTCCCCACTCGAAAATAAGCGCCAGGCTGATTTACGAACTGATTCGCCTAAGGCTCTTGAAAATGATAAATCCCAGCCACTATTGAGCGAACTTACCATCCTTGCCAAGTTTTTACGATAACGTTCATCTGGCAATACAACCCCGCCTATTTCTTGTATAACCCAATCAGTATCCATCTCTTTTCTTTTTATACGAAGGTATTAGAGCGAACTTACCATCCTTGCCAAGTTTTTACGATAACGTTCATCTGGCAATACAACCCCGCCTATTTCTTGTATAACCCAATCAGTATCCATCTCTTTTCTTTTTATACGAAGGTATTATTTTTATGGGACAGGATAAGATCATAGACTACGTTTAGCGTGGGGAATCTACCCCTTTATTTTTACTTTTATGCCATTTACTGTAAAACCTTCTTCAAAAGCTTTCCTTATTCCTCTCCTAATACAATCTATGATATAATCTTGGCGATTTGCGAATTGTGAATAATCTATTTTTAAAAAGTATAAATTTTTGTCAGCGTTTGGATTATTAGCACTATAAATATATTGATTTGAGTCCACACCCCATTCTATCGTATCTGTCGTAGGAATAGGAATATGAATAATTATCAACTTCTGCCTCTCATTTTTATATGAAGACATTTTTGTATAAATTTTAACCATACTGTCTTTTCCATAAGTAGCTCTAAATTGTACTTCCCAATTTTCTAAGCCTACAAAATTATTTAGTTGTAATAATTCGTCGGTTTCAGTTTTCAAAAGTTCGCTTATCTGATTCGTGTTAAAATTGACATCTAAAAAGTTGAGTACATACGAAGAATGCAAAATTCGTGATTTCATGTTTTTATTGGTTATGATAACGTTTGTCTCTTTCTCGATTTAAAGGCAATGCATCTGGTTTGTCAACTCTATATCCTCTTGCTCGTGCAGCTTCTATATCCGTCGCTTTTCCCGTTGTCGTTTTCCCTAAGTCCTGTACAACTTCTGCCTTAGCATCGGAATACCCTTCTTTTTGGGCTTTTCGCTCACTTGTATGTACCCGTCTTATGGTTTTACCATCTGACATAATATCATCAGCGTTAGCTTTACCGACTTTCAAAATAGTTCCGTCTTTGTCTTTAACTTCATACAAAACGAAGTTACCTTCAGCATCTTTTTTATTCTTATGTTTCTTATCATCACTTCCACCATTTCCAGAAGTAATAGAATTAGTTTGATTACTGGATTTTGTTGAACTGCTGTTTGAAGCTCTTGAATTAGAAGAGTTTTGTACTAATCTACCACTTATTTCTCCTGGACGACTTGTCGACATTGCCAAACCAACAGCAGGGCTATATGACCCATAATACGCCCCTCCTGTTGATGTGGCCAATTCATACGAACCAATAATTGCCCCGGAGATAACAGCAGCTTCCCCCAGAATTGCAGCTCCTTCTACTATGGCCGCTCCAATAGCAGGAAGAAAAGGAATAACTGGACAGATTGGACAATCCCCATTCGGGTCACTCTTCAAGATAGGATTATTCCAACCGTATTGGTAAGTACTGAGGCTTTCTTGTCCTTCAACATCTGGCTTGGGGTCAACAGATATAAAGCGTCCTGTGGGTGGGTCGTACATTCTTTGCATTAAATCCACCCAACCTGTTTCCGCTTGTTCCTCACGCCCTAAGAACTTAAAGCGATGCTCAGGGCTGCCACTTAGTTTATCGGCAGTTTCTACCAACGGTAAGGTAAGCCCCCACGCATCATAATGGTTTTCTTGTACCGCAATGAGGGGATAAGTATCAGCTGGGCTGGTCTTAAACGCCTTCTCTGCACAACGGCAGGCTACTCGTAGGTTGCCCAAATGGTCTTTGAGGTGGTACTCGTAGCGGTAGTAGCTGTTTTTGAGGAGTACCGTTGTGAGGGGTAATAACTCAGGGTTTATGGCTTTGTCAGGCGGCAATACACGCCCTTCGGCAGTGGCAATAAATTCTAAGGTGCTGTTTTCATATACCAAGCTACCCACATAATCGTAGGTCTTAGTACTGGTGGTCATCCGCAATTTCTGTCCTGTCGCCGTGTAGGAGTAGGTAATTGTGCCTGTGGCCGTTGTAATTTGTTGAGGCAGGTTTAGGTAGTTGTAGGTAATGCCCGATACGCCTTTGCCGCTATCGGTGAGGAGGTTGCCGTTGACATCGTAAGTATAGCTGTTTGTGCCGCTTTTCACAAACGTGTCGTTTCCATTGTCTTGTACAGAGGTCAGGCGGTTTCCCGTCGTCGGCAGATTATACGTGAGGTCATCTACCAATTGCCCTTTAAAATTACGCTGCATCGAAACAATATTGCCGTTGGCATCATAACCAATGCCCGATTGATTGCCCGTGAGCGTCATTAGGGTAGAGCCTTTGTCTAAACTCGCCGTTTTGAGGCGGTTGAGGTTGTCGTAGGTGTAGGCTTGGGTATAGAGTCCTCTGGTTTCTATTTCATATACCTTGTTGTTGTAGGCATCCTTGCGTTGCGCCATCTGGTAGCTCCATGTTTGGATGTTGCCGAGGGCATCGTAGGCCAAGCTCATGCCAAAGTAGTCTTTTTCGGAGGCGGTGCTACCACTGAGTTGGCTGGGGTTGTTGATACTGGTGAGCCAACCGTGCATGTCGTAGGTGTAGTCCACTTGTTGTAGGCTGCATCCCAGCGTTTTGCGGGTGAGTTCGCCAATGCCGTTGTAATGATGACGAGCCACAGGCTCCCAATAGGCTTGTACTACGCCCGTGCCGCTTACCTGTTGGCAGGTGGCTTTTACTCGGCTGGCACGGTCGTAGGCCGTTTTGGTTTCTATTTCCAGCCCGCCTTGTGTGCTTTGGTGGGTTTGGGTGGCTCGCCCCACAAAGTCTAAGTTCATGGAGCTGCGCTCTGTGCCGTTGAGGTGGTTGTCGGCGGTGGTTTGGATGAGCCGCCCGAGGTGGTCGTAGTAAGTAGAACTGAGCAGGCTTGTTTTCATGCCTGCTTGGGGGTTAAGCACCACCGTGAGCGTACCCGTCGGCATTCCTACGGGGGTACTGAGTTTGGCTTGGCCGTAGGCATGGGTTTGGTCAAAGCCTTTGTCGCCATAGCCGTAACTGTCGTAGTAGATGGCCGTAATTTGGCTACCGTTGAGCTTGGTGAGCGTAGGGCGGTCGAGGGGGTCGTACTCGGTTTCTACCACATTGTTGTTAGCATCAGTGGTTTTGATGAGGCGGTCAAGTACGTCGTAGTCCATCGTGGTTATACCTGCTCCGGGTACTTTTTTGCGGGTCATGCGGCCACGGGTGTCGTAGTCGTAGGCAAAGAGCAGGTCGTTGGCCGTGAAGGGGTCAAAGCTACTACTCATCAGGCTCACGGCTTTGGGTGGCACTACACAGCGGAGGTTGCCAAAGTCGTCATAAACGTAATAGGTGGTGAGTCCAGATATAGTTTTGGCTACGGTTTGGCCGCCTTTGTCTTGGTAAGTAAGGCTTACTTGGTTGTTTTCGTTGGTGGTTTGGTTTACGTTGAGTTGAGCGGCGGGGTAGTCGCTCAGGTTTACTTGGTTGGTGCTGAGGTTGTAGCGCAGGAGTTTGATTTCGGCGGCGGTGTTGGTGCGGTAGGCCATCTGCACGGCTACGCTGCTGCCTGCGGCGGTTTGGGCAATGACTCGGTTAAGCGGCGAGGCTTCGTAGCTGATGTCGGCGTAGGGGTTGCCCGCCTTGCCCAATGCGCCATAGTAGCTCTGGATGTTGGCAGGGAGATTTCCCTGTACTATATCTCCTGCTTGGGTAGAGGTAGCATAGGGGAGGTACTTTTTGGTTTCACGCCCCAGCGCATCGTATTCGGT
>JBGAVQ010000136.1:0-14290 GCA_044228045.1 Spirosomataceae bacterium | reverse complement strand
CTGCTCGTTGTGTTTGTCTCCAATCTTACGTTATTTCTTACCTTTCCCCAGCCAAAGCAGTCCATCAATAATCAGCTTGTTTTGTATTTCGCTGGTAAATGTAAACGACAACTCCTTGTTGGTTTTGTGTTCATAATCAATGTCGTTGTGCCCCATGTTGAGATAAAGCATCCTATACTTCTTGTTTGTCCATACCACAGGATAGTAGCCACTATGCCATATTTCGTGTGGTTTGGGGCCAGTGCCGAGCGGAAAGCTCGTTGAATCAATAGATAGCAAGATGTTAATGTCTGGGTTGGTTCGCAGGTCGTTTTTCCACCGATACCATTCATTTGGAGACGTTCGGAAGGTATTTGGCAAGTGCTTTGTGGCTTTGTGTTTGGGGTTTTCTACTCGCAACACAGCCGAGGTTGGTCGCCACGTATTGCTTTTGTACTCGCCAGAACCCAAAAACTGCTCGTGATACCAGTTCCAATCTTGCGGGTATTTGGACGGAGTGAGGGCAAATGCGGCAAAATGAAAGCCCATCCACGCTCCGCCGTTGGTCATGTATTGTTCAAATGCCTGTCGCTGGGTTGGTGTTTCTGGTCGAGTATCCAGAAAGATAACTACTTGGTATTGAGCGTTGTTTTGAGAAATTGAATTAAATTAACATATAATTTTTCTTTGTTGAATGCCATGGGTGCAAGGGATTGGAGGTGGATTCCAGAATCTATCAGTACAAAAAACACCAAATAAAGCGGTTTTAGTAACAAGTTTATAATTTTTTAAAATGATTTTTTCAAGATTATTTATTCATTTTCTAATGTAAAATATAGTTTGATTTACATGTATTTTTGTAGCATGAAAACTGGTGTAGTCAATTATTTTCTGATAGCGTTTCTTGCTATCGTAACTGCCGCTTGCTCTGCTCATCAGGACACAAAATACCGTATCGTATTTTTGCAATGCTGCCACGACGGATGGCGAGACGTGATGAATAGTGAAATGAGAAGGGAATTGGCTTTTCATCCAGACGTGGAATTGGAGATTTGGGAATCGCACAGTAGCACTGAAAAACAAATTGAGCAGATTAGGGCATTAGCCAAACAAAAAATTGATTTGCTGATTGTTACGCCCAACGAAGCTAAACCACTTACTGCCGCCATTGAAGAAATCTACAAGGCAGGTATTCCTGTGGTTTTGGTTGACCGCAAGATGGATTCTGACTTATATACGGCATTTATTGGGGCAGATAATTATGAAATAGGCAAAACCGCTGGCAAATTTCTATCAAGTCAGTTCAGAGGTCAGGGCAACATCATAGAAGTAAAATTAGAAATGACTTCTTCGCCTGCAACGGAAAGAAATCGAGGATTTAGTGATGCCGTGAGTGCTGCTCCGAATCTAAAAATAGTAGCTGACATTGAAACAAAAAATGGCTTGGATGACCTGAGCCACTATCTGCCCAATCTATTAAACAAACACGTAGAAGCAAATATAATTTTTGCACATACCGATTACCTTGCAGAAGTTGCTTACGCAGTAGCAAAAAAGAAAGGGAAAGAAAAAGGTTTGTTTTTTGTCGGCATTGATGCCCTTCCCGTAACGAAGGGTATGCAGCAAGTAAAAGATGGTACTCTTAATGCCACCTTATTGTATCCTACTGGTGGCGTAGAGGCGATTCAAACAGCCGTAAAAATTCTAAAAAAACAGCCTTTTAAGAAAGAGAATAGGCTACTTACCAACATTATTACTTCTGAAAATGTAGATATCATGCTCTCGCAAATCTCCAAAATCAAAGAGCAGCAAGCAGATATTGAGCGTCAGGTATTTAAGATAAAAGACTTGAATGAAACATATTCTTCACAACGAAACCGCCTGTACTTTATTACGGCGTTGCTTATGGCGGTTATTGTTTTGGGGGCTGTGTTAGCCTTTCTTTTACGGGAAAAGCAGCACTCAAATAAAGTATTAGCTGCTCAAAATGAGGCAATTAGCAAACAAAAAGAAGAGATAGAACGGGTGTCGTTGCAAGCCCGACAGGCCATTGAAGACAAAATGCGGTTTTATTCGTACATCTCGCACGAGTTCAAAACACCGTTAAGTTTGATTTTGACTCCAACCGAAGATTTACTAAACCGGAAATCGTATGACAGCAAAGAGGGGAAGCCAGTTTTGGCATTAATCAGAAAAAATGCAAACCGATTGTTACGCTTGGTAGATCAAATTTTAGACCTTCGGAAAATTGACGCTGGCAAAATAGAACTCAACACCGCTACCTACGATTTGGTTGGGTTCATGCAGGATATTGTTGGTGATTTTGCCATGAAAGCCAAGAAAGCCCAAATTGACCTCCAATTTATCTGCCCGTTCAAAGAATTACCCTATACCTTCGATTCCGAGAAGTTGGACAAAGTGCTGTTCAATTTGATTTCAAATGCTTTCAAATATACGCCTGATGGTGGGCTTATTCACGTTTCGTTGTTACGTAGTATTCATCACCTCGAAATTATTGTTTCGGATAATGGCATTGGCATGGACAAAAGTGACAAAGAGAAGGTATTTGAATTGTTTTATCGAGCAAGTCAAAATATTTCGTTTGGCACCGGTTTGGGCTTGGCACTTTCTCGTGAATTTGTCCATCTGCACGAAGGCGAAATTGCCATAGAATCAGAGAAAGGCAAGGGAACGTCTTTTAAAATCACGTTGCCCTACTCAGAAACCACTCAAAACAACTTACAACAACCTCTTCCGTCATTAAGTCATAGTATTGAAAGTGAGCTGGTTATCGTAGAAGAAAAAGTTAAGGACGAGCTTGAAACCTCTATTGTTATCATCGAAGACAACCACGATCTTTTGCAGTTTTTGCGGAATAAATTCTCGGCATTTTACCAAGTCCGCATCGCTGAGTCTGCCGAGAAAGGTTGGAAAATTATCTTGAATACAATTCCAGATTTGATTATCAGTGACGTAATGTTGCCAGGCCAAGATGGCTTTGCCCTAACGCAACAAGTGAAAGAAGACTTTCGGACTTCGCATATTCCGATCATTTTATTAACTGCCAAAGGCAAAATAGAAAGCCAAATTGAAGGCACAAAAGCCGGAGCTGATGCGTATATGGCGAAGCCGTTTAACCAGCAACTGTTGGAAGAAATGGTGAAAAACCTCTTGGACAACCGAGATAGAATGAGGCGACGTTTCGCCAACGAAGTTACCAATCTGCAACATATCCAAACCAGTGAGCGGAAATTTTTGCTTGATTTTGAGTTGCTGATTGAAAAATATATGAAAGACAATACGCTTTCGGTCGAGAATCTGAGCCGAGAAATGGGGATGTCGAGGGTACAATTGTACCGCAAAATCACGGCACTGACTAACAAAAATGTAAATGACTATATAGCTGAATACAAAGTAAAAAAAGCAAAACAGTTGTTGCAAGACCCCTCCAAAAACATCACCGAAATCGCCTACGAATTGGGCTTCAACAACCCCAGTTATTTCACAACTTTCTTCAAACAAAAAACAGACAAAACGCCGAGTGAGTGGCGGAATGGATGATTGAATATTTAGAAAAATGTCAGTTATTATTGTATATTTTTCCGAAAATTCCTGCATATTTGGAAAAATGTCAGTTATTATTGTATATTTTTCCAAATATAGATTATGATTATCGGCAGAAAAAAAGAAATTGAAACCTTTGATAAATTGGTGCTATCAAAGCAAGCCGAGTTTGTAACAATCTTTGGCAGACGACGGGTGGGCAAAACTTTTTTGGTTCGGGAGTATTTCAAGGAGCAGATAATTTTCGATTTTGCGGGTTCTTTTGAGGCAGATAATCATATTCAACTCTATAATTTCTACAACGAATACAACCGATTTACAAAGGAAAACAAGCTAATGGGTCCACCTCAAAACTGGACAGAAGCCTTCAATTACCTCACCGATTTTCTTTACACTTTTGCATTATCAGACAAAAAAGTAGTAGTATTTATTGATGAACTACCCTGGCTCGATCGTCCAAAATCAGGTTTTTTGTCAGCTCTCGAATACTTTTGGAATCAACATGGCTCCAAAATGAACCATCTATTGCTCATTACTTGTGGGTCAGCAGCCTCTTGGATTATTAAAAACCTTGTGAACGCCAAAGGGGGGTTGTATAATCGAGTTACGCAAAGAATGGAGCTAAAACCCTTTACTCTGCATGAGACGGAGCTTTTTTTTAATCATAAACACCTCAAATTTACCCAATACCAAATCATACAATTGTATATGGTAATGGGCGGAATCCCATTTTATCTGCAAGCTATTAAGCAAGGCAAAAGTGTAAATCAAGTGATTGACGAGCTGTGTTTTGAGTCGAGTGGATTGTTAAGCAACGAGTTCAAGCCTCTGTATCATTCATTATTTAAGAATGCTGAGAATCACATCGCCGTCATAGAAGCCTTAGCTAAACATCCTTATGGGTTGAATAGAACGCAACTATTGGCTGAAACAAAAATCCCGAACGGCGGCACATTTGTTCGAGTTTTAGAGAATTTGGTAGATAGCGGTTTTCTCAAAGCCCTCAGTCCTTTTGGAAAGAAATCAAAAGATACGGTTTTTAGAGTGGTGGATTTTTACAGCGTGTTTTACCTAAAATTCATTCGAGGTAATGTATCTGACCGAAAAAATGTATGGCAAAACTTCGCCAATGAAACCAGCTATAAGGCTTGGACGGGTTACGCCTTTGAGAATATTTGTTTGATGCACCTCAGACCCATCCACGAATCATTGGGTATTGGGGGCGTTTTTACCAAAGTTACTTCATGGCGATTTGCAGGAAACGAAGAAATCGCAGGGGCGCAAGTGGACTTAGTGATAGATAGAAATGATGGTATTATTCATCTTTGCGAGGCAAAATTTACCACAAATGAATTTATAATAACCAAAGAGTACAACGCAAAACTACGGCACAAACGAATGGCTTTTAAGCACATTACTCAAACCAAAAAATCGGTAGTGAGTACATTAATTACTACTTTCCCAGCTATCCAAAATCAATACTATACGGAGGAAATCCATTCAGAAATCTCGGCAGAGGATTTGTTTAGATAAGGTTTTCCAAAATTACATCTCAAATGAAAAAAGCTAACATATAAAAGCTGGTAACATTCTTTGAAATCCATGTTACAATTTTTGAATCCGCAAAATTAAATTTTCTATTATACTACTGATAATCAGCAACTTAATGACCTGTATCAAATTCGCAAGTATTTGAACGAATACTAAATCATCTTCTTTTTTTAGCCATCTAATTTTGGTTCATCAAAACACTAAACGGTTTAACGGTGAATCAAAATCTCAAAATATTCTTCTGGTCGCTTTCTGCGGCATTAGGCGGTTTTCTCTTTGGCTTTGATACTGCCGTCATTTCGGGCGTAGAGCAAACCCTTCAACACCTCTGGCATCTTTCTGTTTTTGAGCATGGATTCACCGTGTCAATCGCCTTGATTGGCACGGTCATCGGTTCGCTTGTGGGCGGAATTCCTGCCGAAAAATACGGCAGAAGGGTCAGTTTGTTCATCGTCGCTATTTTGTATTTAGTGTCAGCACTTGGCTCAGCTCTTGCTGTTGATTGGGTTATCTTCTTGATATTCAGGCTATTGGGTGGCTTTGGTGTGGGCATCTCGTCGGTGGTAGCACCCATGTATATTTCCGAAATTGCTCCGCCTTCCAAAAGAGGACGTTTGGTGGCCTTATTCCAATTTAATGTGGTTTTTGGTATCCTGATGGCGTATTTCTCCAACTATTTATTGGGTGGTATTGGCGATGGCTCGTGGCGTTGGATGCTGGGCGTGCAGGCCATTCCTTCCGTCATTTTTATGCTGACCACATTGAGTATTCCAGAAAGTCCCCGCTGGTTGGTGCTGAAAAGAGGAAAAATAGCCGAAGCCCGTCAAATCCTTGAAACCATAGATGCCTCACAAGCCGATATAGTGTTCACAGCCATTCAAAATAGTAAGTCTGTGAGCGAATCAAGTTTCGGAAATCTATTCAAATCTGCTTACAAAACGCCTGTGATGTTGGCGGTGCTGATTGCGGTATTCAATCAGGTATCGGGTATCAATGCCATTATTTACTATGCCCCTCGCATTTTTGAGATGGCAGGTTTGGGTAAATCCGCTGCCTTGCTTTCGTCGGCGGGGATTGGCCTCACCAACCTCATTTCTACCTTAGTTGGTTTGTCATTGATTGACAAATTTGGGAGAAAAAAACTGATGGCATTAGGCTCTTTTGGGTTGATTTTATCGCTGGTGTTGGTAGCCCAAGCCTTTTTCAGAAACAGCCTTGGCGGTTTAGTTCCGTTTTACTTATTCCTTTTCATTGCCTCCTTTGCTTTCTCGCAAGGTGCTGTTATTTGGGTATTTATCTCCGAAATCTTCCCCAACGAGGTGCGTGCCTACGGACAAGCCTTGGGCAGTTTTACGCACTGGATTATGGCGGCTGTCATTTCTTTTTCATTCCCTTATATCTCGGCAACCTTCGGCGGCGGGCTTACCTTTTCGTTCTTCGGTCTGATGATGTTATGCCAACTACTTTTTGTCTGGAAACTAATGCCCGAAACCAAAGGGACTTCGCTTGAAAAGGCTGATTCTGTTGTATTTGCTCATTAAAAAGTAATCATAAGTCGAGGACATTCGTGCCTAAAAGATGTATAAACGATTTTACACTGCTCACTCATCATTATAATATGAAAAACGTCATCTGCTTCGGCGAAATGCTTTGGGATATGCTACCAAGCGGCAAGATGCCTGGTGGCGCACCAATGAATGTGGCCATCCATTTAAAAAATTTTGGCCACAATGCTACAATCATCAGCCGGGTTGGTACCGACGACTTGGGGAATGAATTAGTGGCTTTTGTTAAAGAAAATGGCCTAAATACCCAGTTTATCCAACACGGACAAACACACTTAACAGGTGTTGTGAAAGTGAATATGGATGACAAAAACGAAGTCAGTTACAAAATAGTAAAACCTGTTGCTTGGGATTACATTATGTTAGAAGACCAAGCCCTCAATGCTGTAAAAGACAGCGATTGCTTTGTTTTTGGTAGCCTTTCGGCAAGGTCCGAACAGACGTTTGATACGCTCAAAAAGCTACTTGAAGTGGCTCCACTCAAAGTATTAGATATCAACCTCCGCCCTCCTTATTACGACAAAGAAACCATTGAATTCTTGTTGCAAAAGACCAATATACTCAAACTCAATCATTTGGAATTAGACGAAATCAGTGAATGGTTTTTTGAGGCAAGAACCCTGCCAGAGAAGCTCATTCGGCTATCAGATGCTTTCCAAATCAAAACTATTTGTGTAACACTGGGCAAAGATGGAGCGATGCTATTGCACAATAACGATTTTTTTAAAAGCGCAGGTTTTCCCGTAGAAGTAGTGGATACCATCGGCAGCGGCGACTCGTTTTTAGCCACATTTCTCTCTGGTTTTTTAAGAAAAGAAAACATAGAAGAACTCCTCGTAAAGTCCTGTGTAGTAGGGGCTTTGGTCGCCACGCATCACGGGGCTACACCCCTGATTTCAGAAGAAGACATTCAATCAATCCTGAATAAAGCACTCATTGTTGAGTAAAGTAAGTTCCATTTTTTAATCCAATGTTTTATTTAACCAATCTAAGATGATGAAAAGAACGCTATTATCCTTTATGGCAATGTTGTTGTCATTGCAGCTGGCGTTAGCACAACGCCAAATCACGGGGACTGTTCGAGGAGGCGATACCAATGAGCCTCTAATCGGAGCAAGCATCCTTGTAACAGGCACCAAAATCGGTGCAGTTGCCAACATCGAAGGTAAATTTTCGATTACTGTACCCAACGATGCCGCTACCCTGCAAGTTTCTTTTATAGGCTATACAAGTAAAGAAGTGGCTATTAAAGGCATAAGTAACGTAGAAGTTTTGTTGGCCCCAGGCAAAGAGCTCAACGAAGTAGTTGTGGTTGGTTATACCTCTCAGCGGAAAGAAGACCTGACAGGTTCTGTTGCAGTAGTGGAGCTAAAACCCATCAAAAACAACAGTTCGGGTAACCCCATGCAATCTTTGCAAGGACGTGTAGCGGGTTTGTATGTAGAGAAAGACGGCTCGCCGAACGGTTCAAATGGTCGTATTTTGATTCGTGGGGCAAATACATTGGGTAATAATGACCCGCTCTATATCATTGATGGCATTCCGACCACACGCCCCGAAGTATTCCAAAACATGAACCCTGCCAATATCGAATCGGTGCAGGTATTGAAAGATGCTTCTGCCGAGTCTATCTATGGTGCTCGTGCCTCAAATGGCGTTATCATTGTTACAACCAAAAATGGAGGAGATACCAATGGTAAAGTTGCGTTTCAGTTCAATAGTAGTGTTTCGTCACAATCAGAAAAATCAATGCGCTTCAACATGCTAAACGCTGTTGATAGAGGGAGAGCATTATGGCAGGCATCGGTTAATGACGGACAAGACCCCGCTGCTGGCTATGGTGATATTTATGATTTTAGTTGGAATAAAAACTTTGCCAATCCAGTATTGACAGGCGTTACGGTTAAACCATTCGTAGGTGGAGACCAAAATACACCCGCAGGCAACACCGACTGGCAAGATGTGATGTACAAAACGGGGATTGTTACCAAAAATGATCTTACAGCTTCTTACGGTAATAAAAACTCATCGGTCGAAATCAACATAGGGCAACTCAAAAATACGGGTATGCTGCGGTTTACCAACTATGAGCGTTTGAGCGGGAGTATCAATGCCTTGACTCGTGCTTTTAATGACAAAGTGAGATTTGGTATCAATTTAAGGGTTGCTAACTCTAATGAAACCCTCACAGCAAGAGACTTAGGCGGTGCCGCTACTTCATTTTTAGCCGTTACGTTGGCTCCTACTATTCCAGTTTATCAGAAAGACGGCGTTACGTATGCAGGTGCTTCGGGTGGAGGATATTCTGATAGAAACAACCCTTTGCACATGCAAGACATCGCCAAATGGAACAATGCCAACCGTTTAAGCTCATTTGGAAACATCTTTTTAGAAATACAACCCATTAAAAACCTGTTTTTTAAGTCAAATCTTGGGGCTGATGATGCCCGGTTTTTGAATAAAGTAATCACGCCAACCTTTTCAGAAGGGGCTTTCAACCGTACCACCAATAGCTTGTTATTTGACCAAAACCATTATTTGAGTACCACTTGGTCTAACACTTTGCGCTACAATTTGGATGTTACCGACCAGCATCACTTTAAGTTTTTAGTAGGTACTGAATACATCAAAACAGATGTGGATTTTCAATCCACCAAAAAAGAAGGCTTTGCACTGCAAACCGAAGACTATTTTACTTTGAATGCAGGTACAGGCAACACAACTGTTTCGGGTGGTTCAACAGGGCATCGTTTGTTGTCGCAATTTGGTCGGGTTGATTACAATTTTTCAGACAAATATTTACTTGCGGTAACGGTTCGTCGTGATGGCTCGTCTCGTTTTGGTACAGATAACAGATACGGTATTTTTCCAGCGGCTTCGTTTGGCTGGCGACTTGACCAAGAAGGTTTCATGAAAAACAACAAACTTTTCTCGGAATTAAAGACAAGAATAGGTGTTGGACGTGTTGGTAATCAGCAAATTGGTGATTTGGCAAGGTTTGGTTTGTTTGATACACGATACGGCACTACACAAGCACAATTGGTAGGTGGATTTTGGGAGCAATACATGAACATCGGCACGGCATATTCATTGTCTGGTGCAAACACAGGAACATTGCCTTCGGGTTTTGTTCAAACACAAGCGGCTAACTCCGCCCTGAAATGGGAAACAACCGACGAAATCAACGTAGGTCTTGACTTTGCTATTTTGAACAACCGGATTTTTGGCTCATTTGACTATTTCTCACGCAAAACCTCGGGTATTTTGATTACGCCTCCCGTAGCTGCTACGCTTGGCGAAGGACAAACAAAGGCAGTAAATGGTGCAGCAAAATCCAATAAAGGATGGGAATTTGTATTGGGTTATAGAGGCACTACCAATGGAGATTTAAAGTATAATGTAGTAGCAAACTTTACCCATTTTAGAGATAAAATAACCGAATTACCCGAAAATGTACGTCCGGCGTATGCAGGTAATCTGGTGAATACCATCATTGGCCACTCTCAATTTGACATCTTTGGCTATAAAACCAACGGCCTTTTCCAATCTCAGTCCGAAGTAGATGCCGCCCCCAAGCAAGTAGGTGCAGGGCCAGGTAGAATCCGCTATGTGGACATCAATGGCGATAACAAAATTGATGATTTAGACAGAACTTGGATTGGTACAACCCTGCCTGCATTGGAATACGGTGTGCGGGTTGATTTGACCCACAAAAACTTTGATTTGTCAGTGTTTGGCTCAGGAGTAGCAGGCAGAACGGGCTTCGATGTCTATACGGTTTTCAACAATTTGATGAGAAGTAGAGAAAACGTTGGCCCTGGTGTATTCAACGGTTGGACACCGCAAAATACCGCTACCAACGTGCCTGCTTTGACACTTAAAGACAACAATAACGAAGGGCGTACTTCTGACTATTTTATTGTAAGTACTTCTTATTTTAAAATGCGCAACATACAGTTGGGATACACGCTTACGCCAAAGGCTGTGTTCAGCAGACTGCGTGTGTATGCAATGGCCGAAAACTTATTCTGGTTCAAGAGCAAAAGCTATTTAAGTCCTGACCCTGAGCGCATTGACCTTGACCCAATTCCGATTCCCAAAACGTTCACGTTTGGTATCAACGCATCGTTTTAATCACTCAAAATTCAAATCCGAACATGAAAAATAAAATAATTTCAACGCTATTTGTCACAGGGCTACTCACATTTAGCTCATGTGAAAAAGCCCTCGACTATACGCCTACGGGGGTATTGTCCTCATCAGACTTAACCTCAGCCACGGCCATTGAAGGTTTAGTTACGTCTGCTTATGCCGCTATAGGCAATGGTGATATGATTGGCCCCATTTACAGCAATTGGGTGTATGGAAGTGTTCGTTCAGACGACGCTTACAAAGGCGGAGGCGGCACTGGCGACGTTGGCGAGATAGATGCCTTAGAGCATTATAACCTAACCACACCAACCATTGGGGCATTTGTTACTCGTACTTGGCAGAATCTTTTTAAGTCTATATCCAGAGCTAATGTGGCACTACGTGCAGTCAATACGCTTTCAGAGGCTAATTATCCTGCCAAAAAAGTACGTTTGGCCGAATTACGTTTTTTGAGAGCGCATAGTTATTTCACCATGAAGCTTTTGTATAAAAACATCCCAATTTTTGACGAAACAGCCTCAGAAGAAGATATTTTGAAGGTATCAAACGATCTCAAAAATGACGAAGCTTGGAATAAAATTGCCGCTGATTTTCAATATGCCATTGACAATTTGCCTGCTACCCAACCAGAGCTTGCAAGGGCAAATAAAGTAGCGGCACAGGCTTATTTAGCAAAATTGAGATTGTATCAGGCGTATGAGCAAGACAATAATCATAAAGTGGTCAATATCAATAAAACGAGATTGCAAGAAGTAGTTACGCTCACGCAAGCTGTTATTTCATCTGGCAAATACCGTTTGAGCAATGATATTGCTGATAATTTTCTTCAAGAAACCGAAAACGGTCCCGAATCTGTTTTTGCCATTCAATTTACGGTAAATGATGGTACAACTGCCGGACGCATGAGTTATGAAGATGGCTTAAACTATCCGCACGGTGCACCCCAGTATGGTTGCTGTGGTTTTCATGCAGGCAGTCAAAATTTGGTGAATGCCCATACTACCGACGCCAATGGTCTGCCTTATTTTGATACCTTCAACGATAAAATTGCTGATCTTTCAACTCAAACCGTTGATCCTCGCCTTGACCATACCGTTGGCATTGATGGTCACGTTTACAAATACGACAACACAAAGCTGTTCAGCAATAGTTGGGTACGTGACCCAGGTGTGTATGGCAATTTCCATACCATGCGGTTCCAACAATTGGCATCAAGTCCATCGTATTTCAAACTTGGGCCATTTATGGGTACAGCCAAAAACTATGATGTCATTCGCTACGACGACGTGTTGTTGATGCAAGCCGAGGCGTATATTCAATTAGGACAACAAGATTTGGCCTTACCACTCATCAACCAAATCAGAAACAGAGCTGCCGCAAGCACAGGCCGACTCAAAAAGGCCGACGGAACATTTGCCTCAAAATATAACGTAAAGCCCTATTCTCCAACAGGTTGGACGCAAGCTTTTGCCTTGAATGCTTTGCAATGGGAACGCCGTTTGGAGTTTGCAACAGAAGGCTCTCGATTCTTTGACTTAGTACGTTGGGGTATTGCCGAACCAACCCTCAATGCCTACATAGCGAAAGAAAAAGTAAGAAGAACATTCTTAGCAACAGCCAAATTTACTGCTGGCAGAGACGAATATCTGCCGATTCCGCAAGCCGAAATTACTTTTACGAATGGCTTATATAAGCAAAATCCAGGCTATTAAGTCGTTAAGAATATTTTCATCATAGGTTAAAAATTGAATACAGAATGGTAGTAGAGGTTCTCTGCTACCATTTTCTTAACACTCAAACACTTTCATCGCATGAAAAAAATAACGACGGTCTTCGTATGGGTAATGTTAGTTATTAGCACAACAAACTTATCAGCCCAAGTTATCAATGATTCTTATCGTCCTCTCTATCATTACACGCCCCCTAAAAATTGGGTAAACGATCCCAACGGCATGGTATATTTAGATGGCGAGTACCATTTGTTTTACCAATACAACCCTTTTGGTAGTAAATGGGGACACATGAGTTGGGGACACGCCGTGAGCAAAGACCTCAAAACTTGGGAAACACTCCCTGTTGCCTTGTCAGAGTTTGACAATGCAGATGGCAGCCAAACCATGATTTTTTCGGGCTGTGCCGTCATTGACAGCATGAATACATCCGGCTTTTTTGAAAAAGGATTCAAGAAAGGAATGGTGGCCATGTTCACCTCACACATAGACAAAAACGGCAAGGGATTAGCCCAGCACCAAAGTTTGGCGTATAGTTCAGACAAAGGCAGGACGTGGAAACACTACAATAAAAACCCTGTGTTAGATATAGGCTTAAAAGATTTCAGAGACCCCAATGTGTTTTGGTATGCCTCCAAAAAGAAATGGATTTTAGCAGTGGTAAAGGCATTGGAATATACGGCTCAATTCTATGAATCAGCCAACTTAAAAGATTGGAAACTCCTCAGCGAATTTGGAAAACAAGGCGATACCTCAAAGATTTGGGAATGTCCATCGCTCACCAAAGTGCCAATAGAAGGCACGAAGGAATCAAAATGGCTTTTGATGATTTCGAGCGGACACCGGCAGACAGATTATGTAGGTATGCAATATTTTGTAGGTGATTTTGACGGTACTAAGTTTATTGCTCAAAAGCAAGATGAGGCGTTGTATGTGGACGAAGGCAAGGACTTTTATGCGGCCATTCCATTTAATAATTTGCCAAAAGCACAAGCAAGCTCTATTATTATGGGTTGGATGAATAATTGGGCATACGCCAATGATATTCCAACTGGCACTTGGCGAGGAGGTTTTTCGATACCTCGAAAATTGTCACTTTATAACGAAAACGGAACGTATAAACTACGCCAAACACCCATGGTATCCGATGATGTTTCAACAGAGGAAATTTCTTTAAAAGGCAACGAGTCAATCAAGTCAAAAATAGTTTCGTTAAGTAATAATAGCTACCGTTTAAGGTTGACTATCAATATTTTAAACACAAAAGGTTTTGCACTAAGTCTGCTAAAAAACGAAGGAGAAAAAAGCGTTTTGAGCTATGATGTAGCCACCGAAACCCTCGCTTTTGACCGCACCCAATCAGGAAAGGTGGACTTTCACAAACGATTTTCAAGCATTGAAAAATTGACGATTAAGCCACAAAATAATCTATTAAAGTTAGATATTCTTGTGGACAAATCGGTAGTAGAAATTTATGTAAATGACGGCCAAAAAGTCTTAACTGATTTAGTTTTTCCAACTAAGGAAAAGAGCCATGTGGAGATTAGTTGGAGGTAGGTTTACCGATAAATTCTTCCAGCCTTTTAGGCGGATATCGTTTCCTGATAAGCTCAACATTGATAATAACATTCATGCTATGAACAAATAGTACTGCGGCTTACTAACCCAATAGCTTGCACAAAGCTTTCTTATCGCACAAGCGACCCATTACAGTTTATTGAGTAAATCAATATACAGATGGGTCGCTTG
>JBGAVQ010000135.1:0-14345 GCA_044228045.1 Spirosomataceae bacterium | reverse complement strand
GCTGTTTTACAACGCCAAAAGCCACTACCTGTGTGGGGATGGGCTGCTGCCAACGAAAAAGTGACGGTTCAGTTAGCCTCACAAACACAAAGTGCCGTTGCTGATGCCTCAGGTAAGTGGAAGGTAACATTCGTCGCCATGGAAGCTGGTGGGCCATTTCAGTTAAAAGTATCGGCCAAGTCTGGTTCATTGATTGTAAACGACATCTTGTTAGGCGATGTTTGGCTCTGCTCAGGGCAGTCAAACATGGAGTGGAAGGTTTGGCAAACAGATAATTTTCAAGCTGAAAAACAAAACGCCAATTACCCCAACATCAGGCATTTTGAAGTACAACATGAGGTTAGTTTAACACCTCAACAAGACCTCAATGCAGGCGATTGGAAAGTAAGCTCAGCCGAAACCGTTGGAAGTTTTACCGCAGTTGGTTTCTTTTTTGCCCGTGAAATTTACCAGAAAACTAATGTGCCAATTGGCATTCTACATACATCTTGGGGTGGCTCACAAGTAGAAAGTTGGATTAGCCAAGAAGCCATGCTTGACTCAGAAGAACTACGGGCTTATGCTCAGGCTTTCCCCAAAACATGGGAAGAAGCTGATGCCCATCTCGAAAAACTCAACAAGCGCAAAACCTTGGGCGATGCCAATGCCAACCCCACTCTTGCCGATGAGAAAAAATACTTACAAGCTAACTACGATTTCTCGAAATGGCTCACCGCCGACCCCATGGGACAGTGGGATTGGAAGGGCATCTGGGCTTGGCGTGGCAATGGGTTTATGGCAAAAACCGTCGAGATTCCAGCTGAAATGGTAACTCAACCTACCACACTGGGTTTGGCTGCTTGTTATTCGTACAACGAAATCTATATCAATGGTCAATTGGTAGCGGCAGGGGTGTTCAAAGAGGCACGAAAGCTCTTGGTTCCTGCCAACACTTGGAAGGCCGGCAAGAACAACATCATGGTCAAAATGAATCAAGTAATTGAGCCTCAGTGGTATGGACTCGGGCTGTCTGGCTCATCAGCCGACTTATTTGTAAGCTCAGTTGACCAAAAAATCAGCTTAGCAGGCCCGTGGAAACTGATGCCCTCCTTTGCCGAACCGCACACCCATGCTCATTTGAGTAATAACGCTGGGGTAATCATTTACAACAGTATGATTCACCCACTGCTTCCATTTGGCATCAAAGGTGCACTGTGGTATCAAGGCGAATCCAATGCCGGGCGGGCTTATCAATATCGTAAAACCTTTCCTCTGATGATTCAGGACTGGCGCAAGCAGTGGGGCTATGAGTTTCCTTTTTATTTTGTACAGTTGGCCACCTATGGGGCTTATCAAAATAGTAATCAGGGGAGCGATTGGGCTGAACTACGGGAAGCGCAAACGATGACCCTAAGTTTGCCCAAAACTGGCATGGCTGTGACTACCGACGTGGGTAATCCTACCGATATTCATCCTACTAACAAACAAGACGTTGGTCATCGCTTGGCTTTAAATGCCCTAAAGTTTGACTACGGGCAAGAAGTATTACACGCTGGGCCTACCTATGAATCTGCTAAATTTGAAGATGGCAAAGCAACGCTTTCGTTTAAATACATTGGTAAAGGGCTGATTGCCAAAGATAAATTTGGCTACCTCAAAGGCTTTGAGATAGCTGGCGACGACAAGGTTTTTTATTATGCCAAAGCCGAAATTGTGGGCAATCAAGTAGTGGTGTATCATCCAAAAGGACAAAAACCAGCCTCCGTGCGCTATGCCTGGGCCAATTCGCCCTTAGACGCTAACTTGTTCAATGCCGACGGCCTGCCTGCTTGTCCGTTTCGGACAGATACTTGGAAGGGCATTACAGAAGGAGGGAAATTTGAGTAGGATTATATCTTTATTTGCTAAAAATAACGGTAATTAGCTACTTTTGGGCTGTATTAAACCATTACTTTTTCATGCAATCACTCTCTTCATCCACAGACAAAGCCGATGTATTTGCTCAGGTACAAACCTTTTTAGATGGACACGGCTTTACTGTCATCAGCAAAGACCATGCTCGCCCGTGGGGTGGTTTTTTTGTATTAGACGAAACCCAAGCCCCAGCATTTATTCAAAAATTCTTCTCTCATTTGTCGCTCAAAGACTTTGAGGGATTTGAAAAATTAAGCCCCAAAATATTGGTGGTAGGGCCAAACAAACGGCTTTCGTGGCAATATCACCACCGCCGAGCCGAAATCTGGAAACTAATTGGAGGGGTGGCAGGCGTAATTATAAGTGATACTGACGAGCAAACCGACCTTCAAACACTTTCTATTGGCCAAGTCATTAACCTTCGCCAAGGTGAGCGTCACCGGCTGGTAGGTACCGACGGATGGGGAATTGTGGCCGAAATCTGGCAACATACTGATGCTATGCAGCCTTCTGACGAAGACGACATCGTGCGGGTACAAGATGATTTTGGAAGGTAATGAACAGTGTTTTTAATCAATAAAAAAGCCTCCCTGACACACAAGGAGGCTTTTTTATACAAAAGAAACAAGTATTAGTACCCTGGGTTTTGTTTCAACTTACCTTGATAGGCATCTATGGTAGCCTGATCAAATGGGAATAGCTCACTTTTGCCTGTTACAAAAAAGCGGGCTATCCCTGCGTGTAACTGCACCCCATCAATAAGGTTGCCAGTGAGGTGCTGCCGCCAGTCTAAGCGTGTCCAGCCTGTTGGGGCAGTAGTAGTGGTAGAGGGCTTGTAGAGTGAGTTTTGAAACTGTATTTCTTCACCGTTATTTTTCCAGAAAAGATACTGAGGCACATTGGCATAAGCCCCTTTGGCATCTCGAATATCTTGAATTTTTTGGCGAGTTTCAGCGATTTTTTGAGCTAATAAATTCCAACGAATCAAGTCAAACTTACGGATGCCTTCACTGCCAAATTCTAAGTATCGTTCGTTTACAATGGCATCAAAAAAGCCAGCTTTGTCGGTTGGAGTTTTGCCAATTTTGGTTTCGTTACCTTTAAAAGCCCGTTTGCGCACTTCTTCAAAGGCAGATATCGCTGCTGCTGTTGGGCCACTGAGTTCGTTTTCGGCCTCGGCAAACATCAACAATACGTCCGAGAAACGAATAAGAGGCCAGTTGTAGCCAGGGTTTAGTGCCGTACCAGGCAAAAGCGGATTCCGCCAGTCTTTTCTGAATTTCCCATCCGTAATTTCACCCAAACGCCGTGGCGATTTGATATTGGTAGCCGCTACTGCATAAAGGGTGGTTGTTACGTCTCGGCGGGTATCGGTAGAGTCAAATGCGTAAAAATAATTTGGCAATACCAGTAAACCACCACCACCAGATCCATATCTCGACGAGGCGTTCATGGATGGACCATTGTAGTTAGCCATACGGCTGTCCGAGTTAGAGTTTGAGCCACCAGCACCCACTTCAAAAATAATCTCGCCAAAGGGGTCATACTGAAACGAACTTAGGTATCTTTTCCAAATATCCTCAAACACAGGGTTCAATGTATGCTCACCCCGCTTGGCCATCAAGTCGGCGCACTCATCACGAGTAATTTTGATGTAGGTTTGGTAGTCAGCATTGCGTTCCATTTTGCCTGAGCTACGCAAGGCATAACCTCCTCTAAACAAGGCTATTTTGGCTCGAAGTGCCTTTACCGCTCCTTTGGTGATGCGCTCATTCCGCACAGGTATCTCAGTTCTCCATGGCACTAAATCAGTGGCTGTTTTGAGGTCTTCAATCAGTTTGGTATAAGTTACGTCACGATCCGACTGAGCAATAAACAAATCTGTCTGCTTATAGGCAGGAATCAGCGGGGCAGGCACGTCGCCCCAGTTACGAATTAACTCAAAAAAGAATTGCGCTCTGAGTGTAAGCACTTCGCCATACAAACGGCGGAGTTCTTTCTTTTCGGCATCATTACCATTGTTATAAAGATCCATCAATGGAATTTGCTCAATACACAAATTGGCTTTCTCAATACCCCTATAAAGTTGCAAGAAAGGATTTCGGATTTCGGTATTGGTCAATAATAACTGATACCGACCAATGCCCCGCCGACCATTATCAATGTTTCCCGAAACAATCATTTCGTCTGAATCGTACGGATAATACATATTGATACGGATGCCGTAGCCGTTGTCGCCCATCAGTTCGTCATAGACCCCAATCACGGCGTTGGTGGCATTGGCAACATTGGCAAAAGCATCAGCGATACTAATTTGCGACTTAGGTTGAACCTCCAGATACTCCTTGCAACCTGTTACTACCAACAGGGCAAAGGTTAGGGATAGGCTAAGAAATGTTAGTTTTTTTAATATGGTTTTCATTAGAATATCAATGTTTAAGAATGAGATTGTCAAGAACTTTGCGCTATTCTCCATTTCTCGGTAGGAGAAAGTTGGGCTTTTTTAAAACGTCAAGTTCACACCAAAAACCCATGTTTTGGCACGGGGATATCCAGCAAAATCAACACCTTGTGTAAGCGGATCTGAGCGGCGGGTGTTTACTTCGGGGTCGTAGCCAGTGTATTTGGTGAAGGTTGCCAAGTTATTGACTGTTGCAAAAGCCCTAAACTTAGAAACCTTGATTTTCTTCAACAACTCACTTGGCAACGAATACCCCAATGTGAGGTTGTTTATCCGCAAAAACGAACCGTCTTCTACCGCCCATGAGTGCAACCAGTAGCGTTGTACCCGCACCGGCGACCAAATGGTAGCATTGGCGTTCAATGCCTTCAATTCAGTTGGGTCGGTTACTACTTGACCAGCGTCGTTGATGTTTGTCCAACGGGTTTTCATAAATTCGAGCATATTCAGGCTTGGGAATGCGCCATCTGTCATTTCTATTTTGTTGGCATTGTAGATATCATTACCCGACACCCAGTTTACAAACACACTCAAGTCGAAGTTTTTGTACATAAACTGGTTGTTCCAACCACCAATAAATTTCGGATTGGCATTACCTACTACGGTTCGGTCTTTGTCGGCTGTTACTAATCCGTCGCCGTCGAGGTCTTTCCATTTAAGCATTCCAGGTTGAGGAGTACCATATACTGAGTTGAACGCAATGCCTGGTTTGATGGTGTAAACTTTGGTAGTGGCATTGTAAGTAAAATCATCTACGCCATAAAAACCATCTGTTACAAAGCCATACATCAAGCCTACTGGTTCGCCTACTTTGAGTAGATAATCGTCGGTACCGTCTGAGCCTTGCCAGCCAGAGTTGCGGGTTTGTTGGGTTACCGAACCTAAACTCGTCACGGTATTTTTGTTGGTCGAAATATTAAAGTTTGAGTTCCAAGTAAAATCTTTGGTCTGCACCACGTAGGCATTCAATTGCAATTCAATCCCTTTGTTGGTAGTAGAACCCAAGTTTTTGATTTGAGACGAATACCCCGAAGTTGGTGGAATGGCAACGGCCAAGAGGAGGTCTTGTCCGCTGTTTTTGTAAGCATCAATCGAAAGTTGGAAACGGTTATTCATAAACGCTAAGTCTAAGCCCAAGTTCTGCGATACGTTCGACTCCCACTTCAAGTCTTCGTTGGCCAAAGCAATGGGTGCATAACCTGGCAACACGTTGTGGTTCAGGGCATATTCGCCTGTAACACCATATAATTGTTGATATAATAAATCGCCAATACGGTTGTTACCAGCTACTCCATAGCCAAAGCGTAGTTTGCCTTCGGAGAGCCATTTGTTTTCTTTAAAGAATTTCTCTTTTGTAAATCTCCACGCCACTGTTCCAGATGGGAAAACAAGCGAACCGTTTTCGTATTTAAACTTCGACGAACGGTCTGAGCGCATCGAAATTGTAGCTAAATATTTGTCATCGTAGCCATAAGAAACCCGACCGAACAGCGAGAACAAGCGGTTGGGTGGTGTTTCGTTTGAAACAGGTCGGGCCTGAGTAGCTCCACTCGGTGGAGAGCCAAGACCCATGTTGGCTAATGCTTGGTCTGGGCTAATATCAGAAGGGAAATACCGAGTTTCGATAGTGGTACTTTTGGCACTATTCTCATAAATTTCTTGACCAATTAAGGCCGTAAAATCATGCTTTTTATTGAATTTTTGGCTGTATTGCAGCGTGTTGGAGTTGTTGATAGTTACGCCATTCTGTTGAAAAATAGAAGCCACTGGCAACGAAGCAAAGTTTCGGGCGGTTCCGGTGATTTTACTCCAAAACGAATTGATCTTATTATCGTTATTGTCAATACCAACAGTGGTTTTGAATACCAAATTTTTCAGAATGTTATAGCTGGCATAACCGCTTAAGTTGATGGCTTTCGTGTAATTTTTGCGATACTCTGCCTGTGTCATCAAAATAGGATTGACCAAGTTGCCTGACGAAACATAAAGGCTTTCGTCAAAATCATCAACTTCTGGATTAACACCTATCAACAAAGGACGATATTGCACCGAGTGACGAAGACGGTTGGTAGCCTTAGTACCACTGGTGGTAGTACCTGCACCACTAACGGTTTGATTGAGGTATCTAACATTGAAGCCAAGCCGTAGCTTGTCGCTTGCTTTGTGATCCATTTTGAAGGTTGCCAAGTAGCGCCCAAAACCAGACTCAAGTAACACGCCTTCTTCTTGATTTGCGGTAAGGCTGAGGTTATAGTTGGTATTGGCATTGCCACCGTTTACAATCAAGTTGTGGTTTTGGTACTTAGCTTGGCGGCCAAACACTTCTTCTTGCCAGTCAATACCTGCCAGGGTTTTATATTGATTGATGTTTTCCCAAGTACCGTACTGATTGGCAAAACTGGTTTCGTCTGCGGCTGTGCCTCTGGTTCTTTCATATTGCCAACGTACAAAATCATAAGGAGTCATCACGTCCAACTTCTTGAAGATTTCTCGCACCCCTGCCGAACCATTATAGCTCACGGTTGTTTTGCCGCCTTTGCCCGACTTAGTAGTAATAATCACTACGCCATTTGCTCCCCTTGCACCATAAATGGCGGTAGTAGAAGCGTCTTTGAGTACGTCAATTGACTCAATATCTTGTGGAGAAATGAAATTCAAGGCGTTTTCAACCTGAATTCCGTCCACAATATAAATAGGCGAATTGTCTTGGGTGATAGAACCACCACCACGTACCCGAATCTGAATATCGGCCCCAGGCGCACCTTCCGAGGTAGTAACACGCACCCCTGCCAAGCGGCCTGTGAGGGCTTCGGCAGCGTTGGTGAGCGGAATGTCCTTCAGTTGTTTTGCACCAACCGACGACACCGACCCCGTTAGGTCTCGGCGATTGACAGTGGCATAACCAACCACTACCACTTCTTCGAGGGTTTTGTTGTCAATCACTAACTCAATGCTAAGGTCAGTGCGGTTGCCTACATCAATAGTTTGCGAAATGTAACCTACATAACTTACGATGAGTGTAGGTTTATCAGAGACTGCCAGCGAGAATTTGCCGTTTACGTCTGTGGTAGTTCCTGATGTTTTGCCTTTTACAAGTACCGAAACCCCCGGCAATCCTTCGCCCGTAGCAGCGTCGGTTACTTTACCGGTTAGTCTTTGTGCTTGCGCCTGTAGGTGGCAGGTAATTGCCAGCAGGAGCAGAAGTAGCATTTTTTTCATAGATGATGTCAAGAATAAGGTTCAAATGATTAATTTAGATAATTCAAAAAACAGGTGGTATGTTGTTATCTTCCCATCCAGCCGCCATCAACAGTCAGAATAGTACCGTGTACATAGTCAGCTGCCGCCGATGCCAAAAACACGGCTGGGCCTTTAAAATCGTCTGTTTGTCCCCAACGTCCTGCTGGAATTCGCCCTAAAATGGATTGGCTACGCTCGGGGTCGTTACGAAGGGCCTCGGTGTTGTCGGTAGCAATATAACCAGGGGCTATGGCATTTACATTCACGCCTTTACTGGCCCATTCGTTGGCAAGGGCTTTCACTAAGCTGCCAATAGCTCCTTTACTGGCAGCATAGCCAGGTACAGTAATACCCCCCTGAAACGTAAGTAGCGAAGCCGTAAAAATTATTTTACCAGCGCCTCGTTCAACCATTCGCTTACCAATTTCTCGACTCAGAATAAACTGTGAGTCTAAGTTAATGGCCATTACAGTGTCCCAATATTCATCGGGATGTTCGGCGGCAGGCTTACGCATAATTGTGCCAGCGTTGTTGATTAAAATATCAAAAACAGGGAACTCGTTAGTTACTTGTGTGATAAAAGCATATAAACTTTTACGGTCACTAAAATCGGCTTGATACGCCTTAAAAGTGCGCCCAAATGCTTGTACTTCTTGTTCTACCTCGCTACCTTGCAGGGGCATACTTGCCGAAACACCCACGATGTCGGCACCTGCCTCGGCCAAGCCAATAGCAATTGCTTTTCCAATGCCTTTGCTACAGCCCGTAACCAGCGCAATTTTACCTGTCAAATCAAAATATCCCATGTAAATTAAAATATGATTTTTCAAACTCTATGACTAACTCATGCCTGCTTTCTCGCAGAAAAACACTAATCAATGCTAAGGATTAGTATTGAATTTGGCAAAGAATAGATTGAATTTTTTTATGCAAACGTTATCGGGAACGTTATCAAAAAGTACATTCTGAGGTAAAAATAGATTTTATTTGAGTTGCTAATCAAAATGTTGTATCTTCACATCACCAATTGAATTATCTATTTGATTAGTGCAAAATTTGTACTAAACCAATATACTACCTTGGAAATAATTACGATAAAAGATATTGGCAAGGCCCTCAATCTTTCTACCTCTACGGTATCACGGGCTTTGCGGGGTAGCTACGAAATCAATCCAGAAACTAAGCGTTTAGTGTTAGAATACGCCGAACGGATGAATTATCGCCCCAATCCGATTGCTCTCAGTTTAAAAGAAAACCGAAGCCGTTCTATTGGCGTTATTATTCCCGAAATCGCTAATAACTTCTTTTCGCAGGCTATCAATGGCATTGAGTCCATTGCCTACAATCGGGGGTATCATGTGGTTATTACCCAGAGCCAAGAATCGTATGAGCGAGAATTGGTCAATACCAATTACTTAGCCCAACGTCGGGTAGATGGCTTGATTGTGTCACTTTCTGGCGAAACCATTGATTTAGAGCATTTTAAAGAGCTTCAGTCTAAGGGGCTTCCCATTGTTTTTTTTGATAGAGTACCCCAAGACTACATTACGCACAAAGTAACTGCTGATAATTTTGTGGGGGCGTATTTGGCTACCGAACACCTCATTAAGCAGGGCTATCGGCGCATTGCTCACCTCACAAGTCCGCTGTGGTTGTCTATTACCAACGAGCGGCTCGAAGGCTACAAACGAGCCTTGCAGCACAACGATATCCCGATAGAAGAGAGCTACATTAAGTATTGTAATCACAGTGGCAAGAGTATTGAAGAGATGGAAAATGCCATATCTGAGCTATTGAGGCTTCCTAACCGCCCCGATGCTATTTTTGTAGGAGGTGATCGTTTGACTACGGGTTGTATGTCTGCTATCCGCAAAGAAGGGCTACGTATCCCACACGATATTGCTTTGGTTGGTTTTACCAATTTGGCAACGGCTCACCTGTTGGAACCCTCGCTGAGTGCCGTGTTGCAACCAGCCTCCGAAATGGGTCAACTGGCTACCGAACTGCTGATAGAACTTATAGAAAAGCCCAAAGCACTCATTCGGTTTGATACTAAAAAACTGGATACGAAAATGGTAATAAGGGATTCCTCAATTTGGGTTTCGGAACTTTCGTGAAAAATGAATAACAAACTTTATTTTGAGTCATACTCAGCACTACTTCCTCCTTGAAGTTTGTCAAGCAATACGTTGAGCTCTTTTAAATCACTATTGCCTTGTTGAATAGACTGTGTAATGATTACGCTCCATAAGGGATCTTTGGTCTCTTTTAATTTATTTTTTTCTGCTTCCAACGACTTTTCGATAAGTACTATCCTATCTTCAGTTGTTCGACGCAATTTCCATTGTATTTCATCTATTTTTTCTTGCTTCCAAATAGAAGATAAATTTTGAACACCGTTAAAAATCAAAACAACGTCAGAAAGGTCTGTCTCTATCATTTCCTCTACATAAAAAGCTAATTCTGGTGAATTAGGCTTTTGTAACATCTCATATTTTCTGACGATTAAAGGAGCAATATTGCTACGAAAACTATTAATACGTTTATTAGCAATATTCTTTTTTATAAATTCTCGGTACATTTTATCTATTTGTACAAAACTAATATTATTGCTCCACTCATTAAATTCCAATTTGTTTAAAGGAATAGGAGACATCGAAAACAAAGCATTTTCTTCTTTTTTTAGTTGTGCAATCTCGTCAGTTGTTAAAGAGCGACCAACAGGAGTCTGTTTTCCATTCCAATCGGCTAAGTTTGAATTATAAGATTCTTTGTTGGTACAAGCAAGTATCGTAGTCATTACAACTACATAAAAAATATTTTTCATAATTATTGAATTTAGTTTGTAAAACTGGACTAAGGATGAAGTCTATAAGAGCATTAACGTTTACTATACAGCAGGCTACCTCAAAAGATTGATAAGGTTTTTGTCTTGTAGAATGAGACACCTAACCAGACAATCCACCACAAATAGTGCTACCAGCAGGAATTGAAACATAAAAAGTTCTGAGTACTACCATTTTTTCTTGGTAGCAAAAACAACTCCAACTCCATTGATCCTGATACTCGACTACTTGTGCATAAGCTGCGCCTCCAGCAGCACTACAATCGCCACCACCCCAATAAGTCATGATAATATTAGTATCATTTATGTAGGGTTGTTCACAATTACACACTTTGGCCTCAACAGAAGCGAAGACAATTAACGCTAACAAAAAGAAGATTTTTTTCTTCCTCTTAACTGAAAATCCAGCAAAATACGGTGTAAATCGTTTCATAATATTAGGGTTCATTAGGTTACACATAGCTACCGCCTGTCAATCTACACACACACACATAATTCCAAATTTTTTCTTCATTTATTTTACGATTGGCCAATATTTTAATAATCTCTCAGGCTGTGGGACATGCCTATCCCAAGCAGTCTGTGTACCACAATCCGAGGGGTAGTCTATCCAATTATCATGCATTTTAATTCAGAACTGCACCATATTTTCACTAAAAACCCCTACTTTTGCTGCTCCGTAGTTTCTGCAACAAAACCATTCATCAATGACTCCTGCTATCTCCTACGAGCGAATCCCAACCGCTATTTTTACTGATTCTGCCACTGGCTCTTTGGCCGTAGCCAAAGAAATCGCCGACCTCATTCGTCAAAAACAAAAAGAAGGCAAGCACGCTGTGCTGGGCTTGGCAACAGGCTCAACGCCCAAAAAAGTGTATTCTGAACTCATCCGAATGCACAAAACCGAAGGGCTTAGTTTCAAGAATGTGATTACCTTCAACTTAGACGAGTACTTTCCGATGCAGCCTGATGCCCTGCAGAGTTATTGGCGGTTTATGAAAGAACAGTTGTTTGATCATATTGACATTCCTAAAGGCAATTACCACATTCCAGACGGCACCATCGCTCCCGAAAAAGTGCGGGAATACTGCCAAGAATATGAAGATTTGATTGAGAAATATGGTGGATTAGACTTTCAGATTTTGGGTATTGGACGTAACGGCCACATTGGTTTCAACGAACCTGGCTCACACGTGAACTCCCGCACCCGCCTCATGACACTCGACCTTACCACCCGAATTGATGCTGCCTTAGATTTTGGTGGGTTATCAAAAGTGCCTCGCAAAGCCATCACAATGGGTGTAAATGCCATTATGAATGCCAAACGAGTGGTGTTGGTGGCATGGGGAGAGCATAAAGCTCCCATAATTAAGCAGGCAGTAGAAGGCCCAGTGGTTGAGAGCATTCCGGCTTCGTATCTGCAAGGGCATCCTAATGTACTTTTTTACATTGACGAAGCCTGTGCTGCGCAACTCACCAGCCGCAAAACGCCGTGGATGGTTGAAGACGTAACGTGGGACAAGCAGATGATCAAAAAGGCTGTTGCTTCGCTGTCGCTTACGGTTAATAAATCAGTATTGAAACTCACCAATGCTGATTACAACGAAAACGGATTGAGCGAGCTGCTGGCTTTATATGGTGGTGCTTATGACCTCAATATTATGGTTTTCAACTGGTTACAGCATACCATTACTGGTTGGCCCGGTGGTAAACCCAACGCCGATGATGCCAATCGCCCCGAACGTGCCAATCCTGTCAAGAAACGTTGCCTTATTTTTAGCCCCCACCCCGACGACGATATTATCTCAATGGGTGGTACTTTTCAACGCTTGGTAGATCAAGGGCATGAGGTACACGTAGCCTATCAAACTTCTGGTAACATTGCCGTAGCCGACGACGAAGCCTTGCGATTTATTGATTTTGTGGTGGACTTCAACGACCAGTTTGGTATTAAAAGTGCCGACGCTGATAAGATTTTTAAAGATGCAGCTAAGTTTTTGCGTACCAAAAAAGATAGCGAAAAAGACAGTGAATCAGTGCGTTATGTCAAAGGACTTATTAGACGAGGCGAGGCAAAAGCCACTTGTCGCTTTGTTGGAATTCCGATAGAACATGCTCACTTTATGAATATGCCATTTTATGAAACTGGAACGGTTCAGAAAAAATCGCTTGGCGAAGATGACTTCCAAACTACAGTTGATTTAATTGAAAAGATAAAACCACACCAGATTTATGCAGCTGGTGATTTGGCCGATCCACACGGCACGCACAAAGTGTGTTTGGATGCCGTGATGGAAGCCGTGCGCCGTCTTAAAGAAAAAGACTTTATGAAAGATTGCTGGGTGTGGCTCTACAAAGGTGCTTGGGCTGAGTGGGATATTGATCAAATAGAAATGGCCGTGCCGATGAGCCCAGACCAAGTGCTGAAAAAACGATTAGGAATCTTTAAGCACCAAAGCCAGAAAGACGGTGTGGTGTTTCAAGGAACCGACAATCGGGAGTTTTGGCAACGTGCCGAAGACCGCAACAGTGCTACGTCTGAACTTTACAACAAACTCGGCTTGGCCGAATACGCAGCCATGGAAGCGTTTGTAAGGTGGAAGTTTTGAACATAGTCATTCTAAACATGAAAGAACATGGGCTTAGTTTATGCAGAAATAGAACTAATTAACGCTGATGATTTGGCGTTAGTTCGCCGCCATCACATGGATATTGACGAAGTAAAGCGAATGTGGATTACAGCATTGGTGGATACGGGTTCGTATATGCTTTGTATAAATGAGTCTATTCAAGAACAATTGCAGTTCCCGATTGTCGAAAAACGAAAAGGCCAATTGGCTGATGGTTCTATTAGCGAATTTGATGTAGTTTCATCAGTGGAATTACGCTTCAAAAATCGGCGAACGATGTGTAATGCCATGATTCTACCTGGTGATAGTGAGGTGTTGTTAGGGGCAATTCCCTTAGAAGACATGGATGTACTTATCCATCCGCAGCGGCAAGAACTTATCGTGAATCCCGACCATCCTTATTTTGCTCAAATGAAGTTGAAGGGAGTGAGGTAATTTTACCCCATTAACATTCATTAACCTTATTTCAAGAACGATTAACGCAAGTGCATAGAAGGATAGACTACTTTTGGGGCAATATAAATCAACAGATGTTGCCATGAAAAAACGGTCTATCCTTCTTTTTGTTTCTTTTATCTTCCTCAGTGGTGTTGTATTTGCCCAAAAGTACACCCTCAAAGGCATAGTGGCAGACACCGCTAAGAAACCCCTGCCCAACGCCACTGTTTTGCTCATGTTGGCCAAAGACTCGTCGCTCGTAACTTTTGGTCGAACAGGGGCACAGGGGCAATTTGAACTCAAAAACCTTTCTGAAAACACCTACCTGCTCAAAATTACTTTTGTAGGTTTGAAGCCCTTGAGTCAGCTTTTGCCACCTGTACAAGCTACTGAGATAGACTTAGGCATGGTTTTGATGCAACCCATCAGTAAGGAACTTGATGAAGTGCTTATTAAAGGAGACAGAGCCCCCATTACCATTAAGCAAGATACTATTGAGTACAACGCTGGGTCATTTAAAACCCGCCCGAATGCCGTAGTTGAAGATTTGCTAAAAAAACTGCCCGGAGTGCAGGTTGAGCGAGACGGTACTATTAAAGCCCAAGGCGAACAAGTACGCAAAGTAAGGGTGGATGGTAAAGAATTTTTTGGAAACGACCCCAAAATTGCCACCAAAAACCTTCCTGCTGATGCCGTGGACAAGGTGCAGGTATTTGACAAGAAATCGGACCAAACGGTGTTTTCGGGCATTGACGATGGACAACGAGAAAAAACCATCAACCTTTCGTTGAAAGAAGACCGCAAAAAAGGGTATTTTGGGAGTGCTTCGCTCGGCTAT
>JBGAVQ010000134.1:0-14494 GCA_044228045.1 Spirosomataceae bacterium | reverse complement strand
CACGCCTTTGTTTTGTAGATGAAAAGAACTTTTTATCCTGGTTTATTGCCAGATAAACCACATAATAAAAAGAGATAATATGCCATTATTTCCACAACTTTTCAATTTGTTCAAGGGTTAGCCCTTTGGTTTCAGGAACAAGTTTTTTGGCAAAAATCAATCCTAATAGCACAACAGTCATGTAGATAAAGAAAATACCACCATTGTCGCCAAGGCCAGTGGCTGCCATGCGAGGGAACGAAAAAGCTACCCAAAAGTCAAAAAACCAGTGGTTGAAACTACCCATACTTGTAGCAAAACCCCTGATTTTGAGTGGATAAATCTCAGAAATTAACAACCACCCGAGTGGTCCCAAACTGATGGCAAAGAAAATAATATAAGTATAAGTACCCCCAACAAGCATAATTTTTTGGGTATCGGCACTCAGGGAGTCTTTCATGAAAAATGCCAAGCCTACCACGGCCAAACAGATGGCTGTGCCTATCAATCCTGTATAAAGCACTGGTTTGCGGCCCCATTTGTCCAAGAAAGGCATGGCTATAATAGTAGCAAGTGAATTGACCACACCCACCCCTACAGTAGCAAGAGTAGCTGTTGAGTTATCGAAAAGTTTTTTGAAAATGTCGGTAGAATAATAAATGATGGCGTTGATGCCCGAAAACTGTTGAATACAAAAAATACCAATTCCAATTAACAGAGGGATGCGGAACCGGGCAGAAAAAAACAAACTCCAATTGCCTTTACCTGATTTTTCAGACTGCATCAGTTGTTGGGTTTCGGCAAATTCAGCTTGAGCTTGCTCGGGGGTACGAAGACTTTCTAACACCTTGATTGCTTCGGCATTTCGCCCCTTGGCAATGAGCCAACGGGGGCTTTCGGGTACAAATAGCATACCCACAAACAAGATGGCTGCTGGTATAAACCCAGCCCAAAACATTGAACGCCAACCTTCGGGGTCACCTTCAAAAAAGTAGCCCACTACATAAGATAAAAGTATGCCTAAGGTAATAGCTAACTGAAAGAAAGTAACTAAGGTGCCACGGCTTTCTTTGGGGGCCAGTTCAGCTATATAAAGTGGTACAGTAGAGGCCACAATGCCGATGGCTAAACCCAACATTAAGCGTCCAGCAATAAGAAAAGTCACCGTTGGGGCAACTGCTACTATAATAGATCCTAATACAAAAACTAAAGAGGCAATGATGTTGATTTTTTTGCGCCCGAGCCTATCGGTGAGTGGGCCGCTCACAAAAGGACCAACCATGCCACCTGCAAGCACAGCACTCACTACCCAGCTTTCGAGGTCTGGTGTGAGGTTAAAAGCTGGACGAAGTGTAGGCAGAGCCACATTGATAATACCGGTGTCGAAGCCAAAGAGTAAGCCGCCAGTAGCTGCAATGGCAGCAATTAAATAAAGTAGTAAGGTTTTGGACATTGTAGTTAGGGTTTAGGAATTTTCAAAGATTGTATTTATTAAGCAGAATGACAAATGCTTGGTTCATACATTTAAACTTGGATGCTTTAACGAGGCTTATTTTTTGATTTTCCACCATTCTCGGCTCCAAATTCGCTGAAATGTCCAGCCTTTTTCTTGCAAATTGATGGGCAAATAGGCGTGAACTTCTTTGGCTGAAAGGCTCTGGTAATACAAATCGTCGTCTGTCAAAATCAGCGAATCGTACTGCTCACCATTTTTGACAGTAACATCAGCAAACGGTAGTTCAAACGAAAGTTGTTGCTCGGGCTTAAAATCAGTTGTTTCATTTGTGCCAATTAACGGATAACGATTAACAGATAACTTATTCTTCAACATCCACTCTTGCCGAAATTCTTCACTTAGTTTGGGGCGGGGTTTGTAACGCCCTTCTGACACATCAAGGGCGTATTGAAGGTATTTTTTAAGTAATTTAGGGCCTTCGTTAGCTGCGCTATCTACCAGTAATTGATGCGGCATAATGCTGGCCACTACGTACACCCGCTTGCGGGCCCGAGTAACAGCTACATTGAGGCGGTTTTCGCCGCTCGCCATATTTAAAGAGCCAAACTGCATTGCCATTTTTCCTTTGGCATCGGGGGCATAGGCTACTGAGAAAATTATCACGTCTCGCTCATCACCCTGCACATTTTCGATGTTTTTGATAAAAATTGCTTGACTATTTTCTGCAATTAGCGTCGGAGACGCTGAATCTGCCAACCCCGACTGCAAATCGGGGTTGGCAGATTGCTCCAACAATTCTTGAATCATCGCCTGTTGTGGATGGTTAAATGTAACAATACCCACAGATAAATGCGGCTCTTTTATAGCTAATTCTTGCACCAATTCCACTATTCGTTGGGCTTCGGTTTCGTTGGTATTGTTTTGCCAAATTCCAACTACTTTGAGGTAATGAATGGCAGGTATAAGGCGGTTAATCTCCTCAAAATGAGGTAATAATTGTAGCGAGTTTTTATAAAAATGTTGATTTGAAAAATCAATCAGGTCTAATGATTGGCTTCGGTAATGTCCTGTTAATAGGGCTTGTGGTAGGTATTGTGTAGCCAAGTCGAGAAGTGAATCAATTTCCAATTCGGGCAATTCTTCGGCTTCTTGCTCAAACCGAATGCGGTACAAATCAGTCGGTTGCAACTGCTTACTATCCCCTGCAATAACCACCTGATGTCCTCGATACAAGGCCGGAAGCCCATGCTCTGCAAAACATTGACTTGCTTCATCGAAGATAACGAGGTCGAAAACCTTTCTAATCGCTCGTCCCGATTTCTTATCGGGGTGATTTTGCGTCTCTGACGCATTCTCATCATCGAAAAGTATTTCTTCCTGCGATGTGAGTGGAAACACCGCCGATACCGCTTCAGGTGAAGCCATCCAACACGGTACTAAGGGGAAAACTTCTTCGGAGAGTTCGGCCAACAAGTGACGAATCGCCCAAATATTCCGCTTTTTGGTAACTTGGTGTTTTAGGTTTCGATACGTCACTACATTTTGTAAACGATTGACTTCCAGATTTTTGTAGGTATGTTCTCGTAATTTCAACAAAAGAGTTTCTCGACTCAATGCCTGTTTTTTCTGAACTGCTGTTTGCAATTCTGCCTCCATCTGCTTGATTTTTAGCGAAGACACACCCTGCAAAATCGGGTGCTTGGCCTCTATATGGGCTATCCAAGCCAAGCGAAGTGAGTTCTGGAAAAGAGGAAGTAATTCAATGCCTCTCTGGTGCAATTCATCCCCCCGGAGGGATGCGCTAAGTTTAGAAATCACCTCTGTTTCTACTCGATTAAAATTCTTTTTCAGGCTATCTGCCTCATGTAGCATCTCAAAATCTTGACGAAGAGAGGTTAATAAATTTTCAATTAGATTGGGTTGCTCGACAATCGTTTCAATTTGAGATTCGGTCAAGTATTGTTGCCAGTAGATTTGCTTTTGATTGAAGTCATCTAACAAATCTAATAGGGTAGCAAGTCGGGTTTGAAATGTGGAAAAATCTAAGGCCGAACGAAGCCAATTTTGTAAAAATGACGGTACTTTTTTTAGCAACTCGTACGCCTGCTGGGCAGCATCCCACTGTTTGCAAAAATGCTGGTATTGTTGAATAGTAACACTTAATAGGTTGAATTTGAGTGTTTTATTTAAGCCACACAACTCTTTGAATGCTTCAATACAACGCTCAAACGACAGACGATTAGCCAGTAATCGTTCTAATTTTTGTAAATCAGACAAATCGGTTGACAACCCACAAGAAGAGGTAATGGCTTGAAGTGCTTGTTTTTCCGAAAAAAACCACCAGTTAAATACCGAGCGACGAGCCTCTATTGCACGGTTCAAAAGCGCCGAAAATGCGCCCAATTCGTCGGTTCGTAAGGGCTGTAATAAGCCTTGATGCTGGTAATCATTTGTTTCATCTTGTAGTTGAACAAACTGACTATTGAAATTTTTGTCTGTGTGGAGTTTAGTAAATAATTGATGAACAGCTGGTTCAACTAAATGTTCGGCAATGGTTTCAAGTGTATAACGATGTGGCAACAAAGCCTGTAAATCAGGGTAAGTAAAAGGTTCGGCTCGCTCAGCTAACTGTTGTATAAACACAGGGACATCATTTAATACTAATTCAATTTTAGGGATTTCAGCAAAGCGAATCTCGGCAAAGCCCACTCGTTGCGCCCAAGGATGCGTAGCGATATTTACCCGTTTCGCATAGGCTTGGTAGGCACTTAATCGGCGAATAAAATCGTTAATTTCTTGAAAATGAAACGATTGGTAAAGGTTGTCTAATGCAACATGAGGCTCATTAGGGTTACAGGTCAAATACAATTCTTTTACCGAAAGCCCACAAACAGACTCATCAAAAAGGGCATTTTTTAATGATTGTAGCTCGTCTGAAAGTTGGTCAATTCGTCGGCATGTTTGCAAGTAATCCCGCTCCAACACAATGGCATCGAGGCTATTGTTTTGTTTTTGATAGGCTTCAACTTGCTCAATTTGATTGGCGAGCTGCTGATACAATGCCTTTCGGTCGTTTTTGAAATCATGTACTAAGGCTACAAAGCTGCTCATTCCCAAGCGTTTGAGTCGCTCATAAACGGTGTCAAGAGCCACCCGTTTTTGGCAAACCAGCAATACTTTTTTTCCTCGGGCTGCAAAGTCAGCAATCAGGTTAGCAATCAGTTGTGACTTTCCCGTGCCCGGCGGCCCCTGCACCACTAACGAAGCCCCCTGCTTGACTAACTGCAAGGCTTGCTCCTGAGAGGCATCTACAGGCAAGGGCGTAAGAAGTGATTCTTCTTTAAGTCCCCTGCCCCCCAGAGGCGAAATAGCTGTAACAGAAGCTTTTTGAAAAAAAGACCTCAAATCGCTTATTGCGTTATTTTCTTCCGAAAGGGTAGCATCAGGGGGGCTTAATAATTCCTCATAATCTGGGGCCAAATACGAACCCGCCTGTGGAAAGATTCCCAGCACCGCTTGCGGATAGAGCTTAAGTTCGCCATTTTTTTCGCTTTGCTCTAAGTCTGGTTTTGTAAGTTTCTCAAAATGGACAAGTTGTCTCTGAAAAAGGTCTTGATTGAAGTTCAATTCAATCGGGCTGGTTTTCAGGAATTCGTAGAGTTGAGTCAAAAACACAAGGCTGTCTTTGTCAAAATCATCGAATGATTTTTCGAGTAGCTCGTCCTCAATAAGCGTTTGGTTAAAATGCCCATAAGCCAACAAAAAACTACGGTTGAGTGTGACGGATTCGTCTCTTTGACGAAGATGCCACTTTGACTCCTGTGTTTCAGAAAACCTTGCAGGCTTGGTCGCTAAGGTTACCGGAAAAAACAATAATGGCGCACGAACCACCGTGCCGTCAGCAAACTTGCCTTGTACTATCGGAAAACCCACGTAGAGGTCTTCGGCACCACGCTCGTTTTTAATGAACTGCTCGGTTCGGGCAATTTTGCGAAGGTGCTTGCTTAGGAGATTTATCTTCTCAAAACGGCTGTCCAATACGGCACAAAGCGGTATGTTCTCTTTTTGGCTAATGAGTTGATTCACAAGCTCAAACGAGGACTTTCCGTCTAAAAAATCCAGATTGTGTAAGTCCAGAAACTGCTCAACAGACAACTGCGTTAACAACAACGAACGATTCCGAGCGGTCAGATTCGTGAGGCGTTTAAGGTAAGTTTTGAGGATTTGCTGCAAGGATTTGAAAGTTGTTTCGTAAAAGTAACGAAAATACAGAATTCCCCACCAGCATCATGCGGTCTTGTGTCTATGAGTTCAAATAGTTACCTTTGAACAAATAGAACCAACATAGTGTTTTAGAAAAAATAGCAAAGCGATGACAAAGGTTTTGGACATGAACATGGTGAAAGAGGCACTTCGAGCGTTGATTCTTGAAGAACCATCTACTTTCAAATCTTTACTCAAAGAGATTTTGATAGAAGAAGCCAATAGAGACGAGGAGTTTGACCAACTTTTACAAAAAAACTTTGAACGTTTTGACAAAACATTCAAGGCATTGGCATGATTCGATATTTGACCAAACAACAGATTATCAGAATCAATAAAGCAACTGTTGATGCTCATGGTGGCAATTTTATGCCACCCCATAATTTTCTGCACGAAGAAAATTTGGATTATCTGGTAGAGGCTGTTCAGGCGGAGATGTTTGGTGAACCTCTTTACCCAACTATATCAGATAAAGCAGCACTTTATTGCTACAATATTATTTGCAATCACATCTTTACTGATGGAAACAAACGGACGGGCCTGGGTGCTGCGCTACAGTTCTTAAATTTGAATAGCTACGATTTGTCACATCATGTAACCGATTTGATTTTAACCGACTTCATCCTAAAAGTAGCGTCTGGGCAATCGAGTTTGGAAGAATGCCGAGTATGGTTTGAAGTCAACCAAGTCAAAATGGATTAAAGTAAAATCCGGCTCCTATCCACTGCACAGTTTGATCTTCAAATTTGCTATATGGCAAGTGCCCTGTGTAAAATTCAACTAAAAAATTAAACGGATTACGGCTTTCGTCACCTACTTGAATACCTGCCCCAAACTTCATACCGGGTTCAAAATCAGTTTGTTGCAACGAGCGTACATCTGCCCCCGCCAGCCATTTTGTATTTTTCTTGTGAGGGATAGCTTTCTTGAATAATACCCCTGCCTGCAAAGCCAATCGTTTACGTTCTTCGCCTTGTTTAAAACTCGGACGAATACCTGTGCCTGCGCCCACGTAGTATCGCCAAAGCGGTTTTTGCCACGAATAGGTAAAATCCATCTGCTCGTAATTCATGGGATTTCGATAAAAGCTGTTGTAACCGTTTTTAATCAAATAATCGTCTCCTAAGTGCGAAGAAATGTGATAAAACCGAAGTCGAAACGATTGTTCGTCGTTGATTTTGCCTTGATAATTGATACTTACTTTATAGTCTGAGTTGAGAATGTGTCGGTTGGTACGTTTTTCTTTGTGGTTGTAAAAAATCTCGAATTGACTAAAGTTAGCAATATCAAGAGAAAGCTCTTTTTCGTGTCCTTTTTTGCCTGTCCAGCGTACTATTCCTTTCTGCAAACCAATTGCAAATGGCGCATAAACGCCTGAGCTAATGAAACTTTCATTTAGTGCACGCCCCATCATAGCGTAGCACTGAGCCTCAATAGGGTCGAGTAGAAGGGGGGCAAAAAGGTGTCCTTTGGGTAAAAAATCTGAGTTTTTTTGGGCTTGTACCGAAACGAAACAAAGGCAAAACAGACAGTAAAGTAGGCGTTTCATGGAGGGCAGAAACTGTAAAGCCCATGGCCTCACAGACAGATTAAGTTAGAATCGTGGAAATGAATACACTGAATGTAAGTGCAGAGAAACCAATCCCACAAGGTTTGGGAAGCGTTGCATCCTAAAACCTTGTGGGATTTTGAAGCTAATAAATCACTTACTCATCTCGGTAAAATATTTAAAAAACAAAGGACTGGTTTCAATGCCTTTGTAATAATTAAATAAGCCGTAATGTTCGTTGGGCGAGTGAAGCGAGTCAGAGTCAAGACCAAAGCCCATCAATACGGTTTTTAGACCCAATTCTTTCTCGAAAAGCGCCACAATCGGAATACTCCCACCACCTCGTGCTGGAATAGGCTTTTTGCCAAAACTTTCGGCTAAGGCACTTGCTGCCGCTTGGTAAGCAATAGAATCGGTTGGTGTTACATAAGGCTCGCCGCCATGATGAGGTACTACTTTTACTTTTACACTTTTGGGAGCAATTGCCTCAAAATGAGCCTTAAACAATTCGTAAATCTTGTCTGAGTTTTGGTTTGGCACTAAGCGCATCGAGATTTTGGCAAAGGCTTTTGAGGGCAATACCGTTTTGGCACCTTCGCCAATGTAGCCACCCCATATTCCGTTGCAGTCGAGCGTGGGGCGTATGCCTGTGCGCTCAATGGTGCTATAACCTGCTTCGCCTTGTATGTCGTCAATGCCTAAGTCAGCTTTGTAGTCTTCGAGGTCAAAAGGACGTTTGGCCATATCGGTGCGCTCTTCGGCGCTGAGTTCTACTACATCGCCATAAAAGCCTGGGATGGTGATATGCCCGTTTTCGTCGTGCATTGAGGCAATCATCTTGGCTAACACATTGATTGGATTTGCTACTGCTCCGCCATACACGCCCGAGTGCAAGTCTCGGTTAGCACCAATTACTTCTACTTCTAAGTACGTTAACCCCCTCAGTCCCACATCAATAGAAGGCGTATCGTTGCCAATGATGGCCGTGTCCGAAATCAGAATGACATCAGCTTTGAGCTTTGTTTTGTTAGCGGCTACAAAGCCACCTAAGTTGGGTGACCCTACTTCTTCTTCGCCTTCAATCATGAACTTGACATTGCAAGGCAGTGAGTTAGTTGCCATCATGGCCTCAAATGCCTTGATGTGCATATAAAACTGCCCTTTGTCATCAGCTGACCCACGGGCAAAAATTGCTCCTCCGGGGTGCAAAGGCGTTGTTTTGATAATTGGCTCAAAGGGTGGCGAATCCCAGAGATTGAGCGGGTCGGCGGGTTGCACGTCGTAATGCCCATACACCAACACCGTAGGCTTGGCTGGGTCAATGATTTTTTCGCCATAAACAATGGGATGTCCTGCCGTTTCGTGGATTTCGGCTACATCCGCACCTGCTTTTAGGAGCGAGTTTTGTACAAATTCAGCTGCCAAAACCATGTCGTTTTTATGGGCAGAGTCGGCACTGATAGACGGAATCCGTAGTAAATCAAGGAGTTCGTTAAGGAAGCGTTCTTTGTGTGTTTCGAGATAGGTTTGCATGGCAAAAGGATTCAGGTATAAAAAAGCCCCTCCTCGGGTGAGGAGAGGCACAAAGATACAAGTTTTGGAGTAAGCCTTACTTCTTCTTGCCAAACAAATACGTTCGGCTTTCGGTGCCTTTGAGTAGTCGCCCAATGTTTTTTTGGTGGGTAATCACAATCACCAAAAAGAACACAAATCCAAAAATGATAGTGAGCGGACTTTCAGAACCAAATAAGTTGAAAATCATGGAAAGCGGAAAAGCCAATGCCGCCAGCATAGAGGCCAACGAAACATAGCGAAAGGTAATCATCACTAACAAGAAGACAGCGATGCAAAGCAAAGCGGCTTCGGGATGCAGCGAAAGCAACATTCCGAGTAAGGTGGCTACGCCTTTGCCTCCTTTAAAATGGGCAAAAATGGGGAAAATATGCCCCACTACTGCCATCATGCCAAATAATATTTTGTATGCTATAACACTATGTAAGTCAATTACTTGGAGGTAAAAAAGAATTAGCGCAAGGCTTGTGGCTGTCCAACCTTTTAGTACATCAATGAGCATAACGGCTGTGCCGGCTCGCTTCCCCAATACCCTAAATGTGTTGGTAGCTCCGGCATTTCCGCTGCCATGTTGGCGCACGTCAATGCCAAAATACGCCAAACCGTACCAAACTGCGGTGGGGGTAGAACCCAACAAATACGCTAACAAAGCGCAACCTATTATTGCTATTTCTTGCATGGTTAATTGTAAAATGGGTAGCAAGTTAGGTATTTCTTATCAATTTCTTAACATAAGGTAGCCGATTAGACCCTAAATGGCGACGATTTGTTCAAAAACTGCTCACTTTTACTAAAACCCTTCCTTGGTTTCTTCGGCTTTTTTCTTGGGGTCTTTTTTAGGGTCTTCTTTTTTGGCAGCCGTTGCTTTTTTGTCCGTGACTTTGGGCTTGGGTTTATATAACTCGGTGAATCGCTCTACGAACAAGGCTTTTTCGTCTTCGCCTGCTGGGGTGAATAGGTATTCTTTGTTTTTGGCACCTTTGGGGGCTTTGGCAGCTATAAAATTATTGAATTCTAAGTCTGACGACACTACCCCCAGCTGGTTTTCACGGAAACTAAAATAATACCAAACCTCAGCCGATGCTTCTATATAACAGTTAAATTCGTCCCCCGCCTGGGTTTTACGGATTTCCAAGAATCCTTCCATTTGGGCGTTGATGTCGGTATTGCCTACATTAGACACACCGATTTTGCCTGTACTATAAAAAGAAGCGTTGTCGTCGGACCAGCGGAGGTTTACATTAGAAAATACGAGCGTTGTGTTTAGCTTTGGAAATACCTGAAACAAAGGCACATAGTCGTTTGCCGAGCGGTCACGGTAAAGGTCAGAAGCACGGTTGCCGTAAATATGTGCGAGTTTGTTCAGTAGTCGTTCACGATCGTCTTCGGCGGCCTTGTCGGTGGTGCGCTCGTCGAGGTTAGTTTTTACAATTTTTTCACCCATGGCAGTTAGTGCCTGTTGTGGCAATGGAAAACCCACTGCCATCAATTGGTTCAACTGATATTTAGCACTGTCTAAGTGAATACGAGCCGTACCACCCGACTGAAAATACTCGCTTGGGCGAAACAAGTCAAACTTACCATCTAAGGTCACAATGCCCTTGGTGTCGTCAAAAGTGTAACGGTTGCCCTCATAAGCCTTGTCGCCAGCTTTTGGGTCTGGCGTAGAAACCTCAAATTTTTTGTCTTTGGCAATGTCGTTAAGCACGCCAGTTGCTACCAAAATATCTTCGTCACGGGCATCTTCTTTGGGTGTTAAGAAAGTAGTGTAAAGCCCACTCGTACCCGAGCGGAAATGCAAACCAACTGCTAAAATAGTGCCGCCATCGGCTTTGAGGTCTTTAGTAATTTGGATGGGTGCGTTTTGAGCATTGCTGGCTTTGTACGGAATCCAGAAATCAGAATCGGGTCGTTTTTTCAGCATCGGTTGAATAAAACCATCTAACTGCAAGGTTTGCTCATACGAAAGCATGGTAATATCACCTCGATACCGCAGCTTAGGAGATACTTTAAATACTTGATTATCAGCAATGATGGCTTTGGCTTCGGTGAAATAGGTTTTGTCAACTACTTTCTTTTTGTTGTCGGCAGCGGCAAGGGCATTGGTTTTTTCCTTAAACTCAAAATTCATCATCTTGATTTTGGAGGTATCGCCTTTGGCATGAACGTATTGATAAATGGCATCGCCTTCAAATTGTTTTCTTGAAATAATCTGGATATTTCCGTTGGCCAAGCGGTGGTATTCGTTGAGGGTGTCTAACACAACTTTGGCGTTTTTGAAGGCTTGCATGGCAGCATCTCGGCGGATGGCAACCAGCCCTTTGTCTGGAATAATTTTGGCATCTGCCGACTTAATAAACGGCACACCACTTACATTGAGGGTTGTTTTTTCGATGTCATAGGTAGCAGCACTGGCGTTGAAACTGAGTCCTTCTTGGTCGGGTTCGAGCGAGGTAAACGTAGAGGTTTTTACGTCGCCTTTCATAGATATTGACTTGGCGTTGATGTTCCAGTCGGCACTGTTGATTGAGGTTTGATATGAAGCAAACGGAAACGTCAGTCCCGACGAGTCAGCCAAGCTGAGGTTTTTGGCAGTTTTGATATTGACCATCCCTGCCGCTACATTAAAGTTTACGTCCACGTTGTTTCCCAGCAAAGCAGATTTGGCCACATTCAGGTTCGACCCAATTTGAAAGTCTGCTTTCTCGGCCAAAAACGAACTTTTATCAAACTTAAATCTATCAGAAACTGTCTCAGAGTCAGTGCGTTTGACTGTTCCAAAGCCAAATAGGCCAGTGTTTCGCAATAATATTTTGCCAGATAATTTTGTCGTAGCATTATAAAAATCAAACGAACCACCCCTGTTGGCAATGGTCATGCTATCGGCTTTTGGAATCCATTTGAGCGTGAAGTTTTTGACATCAACTTTCGGGAAAAAAGCCTTACCACTTGACCCTTCTTTGATTTCGCCGCTCGTTCCAGAGGCCACCAAGGAGTCGGGTGTGAACAAAATGTCTTTTGCCTGCATCAGCGCCGTAAGGTGGCTCAACTCACCTTCGGCATGGATGCCGCTTTTATCCATTTTGATTTCGCCGTTTACTTTGAGAGTAGAGGCGCTCCCGTAGAGTTTGTATCCGCCCAAAGGTGGCTTATGAGCAAAACCCAGCGAATTGTCAGGCATGGTAACCAGCGTAGTCGGAAACTCCGGAAAAATGCCGTTGGAGTGGAAGGTCCCGGCAAAATCAATGTCTTTTACATTGAGGCTGTCGTAGTCAATAGAAGGTATTTTAAAGAAAACCTTTTTGCGGTCGTAGGCTACGCCTCGGTCTGCCTGGTCAAAATATACGGTTACTCCTTCAGGAATCACCAAGCGAGGATAGTCGTTTGACTTGCGCCTTCCTGATTTATTGTCGGCACGGTTAATAAAAATTTTACCCGAACTATATCTTAAATCCCCTCCAATTTCGGTTTTGCCCCCCTTGGCCAATACTTTCTGGGGCACAAAGGTAATGGAGTCAATCTTGTTCATGTTCATCAAAAAATCTTTGTAACTAAACGAAAACTGCTGCCCTCTAAAGCGGAAATTGCCAGTTTTGAACTCGCCCGTCATGGTAAAATCTCGGTCTTTGCTCATGCGGAGTTCACGGTCACGTGGATTAAGATACACCCCCAGCGAATCGCTCAACTGAAACTGTTTTACTCCTCTGATTGTCAGGATATTGTCTTTTAGGTTGATGGTTGCATTACCCGTACTGTCTTTAGATGACCCCCCATAAAACGACGGAATCTGGAAGGTGTCATAGTCTTTTTGTTTGTTGTATGCCTCTAAATAATGTTTCCCTTTTCGACTAAATTTTACAGTTTCGTTTTGGTCGTCAAAATCAACCATTCCCTGTTGAAGCATTGAGAACATCGCTTCCCGAATCACACCATAAGGCCGCCCTGTAAAGCCAGATAAATCGCCGAGGGTGGCCATGTTGGTGTTTTTGGTACGAAAAAAATTATTCAACAATTGCATAGGATGAAACGGAAACTGCCCCGAAAGCGCAGTATAACGCTCAGGGTCAAAATAATCGAACGACTCAAACACGGCAGGCACAACACTCTTGCCCGATACAATGTAAAACTCTTGCTTACCCGAAGGCAAACGCCAGTACATTACGTCGCAATAGATGTCCATTTTATGATAACCATCGGCAAAAGGAGTGTCTCGAAAACCACTTTTTTCTACTTTTTGGGTACGCAAAAACGCTGCTTTTCGATTGTAAGAGAGTTTTACGCCTGGATGATACAAAGAGTCACCGCCGAGGTATGCCGAAAGACTGGCTTGGGGTGAGGTAATGAGCGAATCGCCTAATTCGAAGCGTCGGCTGGTCATTTTGAATGCTACCTTGCCATTGTGTTTTACAGTGATGGTAGCGTAACGGTCATTAACTGACTGGCTGTACATTTTGCTGGCAAATAGTGAGAAGCCGCCGTTGTATTCAATGTCGGAGCCTAAGTTTTTGAGTACCACATCGTTACGTTCCGAAATAAAGCGGGGATAGGTGGGGGGTACATTTTTGGGGCGGCGTTTGCTGAAATATTCAAAAGCCCCTTTGATGGTTGTGCTGAGGCGATCCGAATAGTGAAGTGTAGCCTCCGAAGCGGTAATTTTGGGGTTACGAATACCAATAGTATATTTATTTAGTACAACGTAAGCCTCGGGCATACCAGTGGTTTCCCAAGTAAACCGCCCGTTTTGCCCATGCCAAATACCCTCTTTAAAGCCCAAAATACCATCGGTAGCAAAAAGCATCACCGAGTCGCTGGCAGTTACAACGCCAATGCTTACGCCTTTAAACTCAATGGCTGCCCCGGCAGCAAGTGTAGAGCCTGTGGCAGGCTCAGGTTCGCTACCCCAGCCATCGTTTTGAGGTTGGGCAGGTTTGGCTTTGGGGGCTTCGCCCCAGCCGTCGTCTTCTAATTCTTCAAAATTAGCAACGGGCTGTTTGGCCTTACGTGGTTCGGAGAGTTGAACAGGCTGTTCGTTGAATTTGAATGTATAAGTACCACTAAACGCATAGAGTCGGTTGGCATTGGAGGTGTAGAGTAATCGACTGGTAAAGAATAGGCGACTGATTTCGAGGTATTTACTAAACAACTTGCTATCGGTTGTTTCCAGTACTCGCTGGGTTACTTTCAAGAAATTAGTTAATTCTTCTGACGGAATATTTTGTAAACTAACAGCATTACACACGGCATCAAATAGCATGAAGAAATACGGGTTTTGCTTGTAGCCTTTCTGTATCATACCTCTCGAAACAGCAATAAGCGTGGCTTTGTGTTCGGCTGAGAGCCGAGGGTTTGCCCACATAGCTTCCAACGACTTACCCGACTGCATGAGCTGAGGGTTGCGAGTAGCCGCCATCATGGCTTGCACATCGGTAATAAAACCATCGGGCTGGTCTGATAGTTTAATTACCTGAGCAGATGCACCACCCATGCAACTCGCTATTAGTAAAATAATATATAAAATATTGGTTTTCATAGACTTGGCTGTTCAATGTCTGTTAGTCATAAAGCAAGAATTGTCAGAAGATGACGGTTGCCAAACTTACTTTAAAACGATTATTAACGCAATAATATTGAGAATGGCAATAAAAGTACAAAAAAGAGGGTTGTCTAAGGCATTG
>JBGAVQ010000133.1:0-14464 GCA_044228045.1 Spirosomataceae bacterium | reverse complement strand
TTCCTCACAAGCATCTACATTTGTAAGTGCACCACAATGGATGATATAATTTGGGGCATATTTTATAATATCAAAGTTAGAGTCTTGTTTTTTGGGGTCAAAAAAAACTGTTTCAGATGTTGGAAAAGAAAGATGGCTTCCCACAACGTCAATACCTTGTTTTTTGAAATATGTAAATATATTTCCACCAACTAAACCAGAAGCACCAACAATAAATACTTTCATTTAAAAAGGGCTTGAGAATGTATTAAAAAGTGGGAAGGCATTATCCCGATCAGATACAACAGGATTGGTAATACCCCAATCGAAATTAAATGAATTCCATCTAATACCCATGTCTGCCTCAGGGTTATAAACGGTTGTCACATTATAAACCACAGTTGCCTTTGCTGATAAAGTTAAAAAACCATGAGCTAATCCTTTGGGTATATAAACCACATTACCAAATGCTTTTAAAATAGTAGAATAGGCTTTTCCAAATGTTGAGCTATTTTTACGCAAGTCTAAAACAACATCAATTATTTCACCATCGGTTACATAAACTAACTTTTCATGCTCGTGAGGTGGTCGTTGGAAGTGCATACCTCTAATTACTCCTTTTTGCGATTGCGAATAATAACTTTCTTGAAAGTTTGTAGCAAACCTTTCTTTTTCAAAGGCAACTTTATTAAAAGTTTTCACAAAAGAACCTCGTGCGTCTTCTGAGCAGAATGGAGAAATTAAGAATAATCCCTCAATAGGGGTAGAAATAACTGTCTTCACAAGGAGTATTCAAAAAAAATGGTAAAAAGAGTAAGGTAGTCCTATAAATGTAATGCTTGCCTTTGTTGATTATAGTTGCAAATAAAGTATTTTATTGCTCCAATATGTTTGAACTGGTTTTGGGGAATAGTTAAATAATCTTTGTAATAGATTTTTAGTGTATTCTAAACTGGGTGAAAGCCAAATTTGTTAAATATTTTGCTTCCTCTTCTGTGGTAATCAGAGGAATAGAGGGGTTGCTCTGCACAAGTTGCTCATCCTAGCGGGGAAAGTTTGTCTTCAACCTGCTCATAGCATCGCTTAAAAACAAAATCAACAGCTGCATAAAGCGGATTGATATCAAATATGCTGAAAGCAGTAGTATTTTTGGTTAATTCGTTGTTGTGCAGGTAGGCAAACTCCCATAACTCGCCGTTAGTTACAATACCAAAAAGGGTATAGTTGCCTTTGGGGGCGTTTAACTTTTGCATGGCAATCAATTGTGCAATACACTGTACCCAACCTTCGGCAAAATTATCTTTTTTGGCCTCAACGGTGGTGAGCAAAGGCATACCCAATACCCGCCCAAATTCAGATTTTTGAGCAATTAAATAATCAGGAATACCCATTAATTCTCCATCGGCTTCAATACCTGTGTGACTCCACAGAAACAAGGCTGCTGTATAAGCTTTCCAAACATCTTGCAAAACAGGATAAATAATACTTTCGCAAATAGCTGCTTCAGAAATACTGTAAGCTGTTTCGTTGAGGTTAAACGCTAAGGTTTCTACTAAATGAGCAGATGGTTTGCGAGCATCGGGTATCAAAGTAGGAATAAATGCTTGAACATCATAATACAATTTATACCTTGTAATAACTTCTGTTATATTTTTGAAAGATGTAAATGCCATTGTATTAGTCGTTTTGGTGTTGAAAAAGCTGATTTTTCAAATAATCAAAAGGATTAGTACCAGCAAATTTATAAAAATCAATTGTCTTTTGAATAGACAGGGAGGCATTCCATTTTGGCTTCCAACCTAATTCGTGAACGGTTTTGCTGATGTCTAAGGTCAACAAACCTGCTTCGTGTGGTTGCTTGGCTTGGTGCGGGGTGTGGTAACTGCCTCTTCCCCAGCTTTCAATGGCTACTTTGGCTAATACTTCAACCGTCAAATTATCGTCGGCATAAGGCCCAAAGTTCCAAGCAGAAGCATATTGGGTTGGATTTTCAGAGAGTTTTGCTCCCAGCAGCAAATAGCCACTCAATGGCTCCAATACATGTTGCCACGGGCGCACGGCGTTAGGATTACGCACCACAATGGGTTCATTTGTCTGCAAAGCTCGTACAATATCGGGAATAATACGGTCTTTGGCCCAGTCACCACCACCAATCACATTACCCGCACGAGCAGAGGCAATGGCTTTATAATGGCTTGCGTAGTCCTTGGGGTTAAAAAAAGAACGTCTGTATGAACTAACCACCAGTTCGGTAGCGGCTTTGCTGGCACTGTAGGGGTCATAACCACCCAGCGGGTCAGTCTCTCGATACGGATAATGCCACTCTTGGTTTTCATAGACCTTGTCGGTGGTGATGACCACTACTGCACAAGGCTTTTTTAGGAACCGAATAGCATTCAACAAATAGGTTGTACCCAGCACATTGACCTCAAAGGTTTCGGCAGGTATCTCGTACGAAAGCCTAACTAAAGGTTGAGCGGCTAAATGAAAGACAAAATCTGGCTCAAAATCAAGGAGTTCCGCTTTGAGGCGGTCTTTGTCTCGAATGTCTGCAATAACAGACTCACAAAGGCTATTTCCGGTTATTGAGTTATATAAATCCTGTTCATTTTCGGGGGCTAAGGCATATCCTTTTACCTGTGCGCCCAACAGGTGAAGCCAAGCCAGCATCCACGAGCCCTTAAAGCCCGTGTGTCCGGTTAAGAATACTTTTTTATTTCGATATGTTTGCTCGAAAATGTTCATTTACCAAATTTTCCATGGACAATTAGCACTATTCCAAAGTTCTTCTAATTCAATGCGATCTCGTAGGGCATCCATACATTTCCAAAAACCGTGGTGTTTGTAGGCGGCTACTTGTCCATCGTTGGCGATATCAACAAGTGGTTTTTTCTCCCATTGAATGGTATCCATATTGCCCTCTAAATAATTGAAAATTTCGGGCTGCATCACAAAAAAACCACCGTTAATCCACATACCATCACCATCTGGTTTTTCTTGAAAATGCGTAACGGTTCCATACTCATTGGTTTCTATGTTGCCAAATCGGCCTGGTACCTGCACAGAACTAAGCGTTACTAATTTACCACTTTTTTGATGAAATTGGATAAGTTCAGGCAGGTTGATATTACTTACACCATCTCCGTAAGTGAGCATAAAGGGTTCATTATCAACGTATTGTTGTATTCTCTTGATACGCCCAGCAGTGTTGGTATTTAGGCCAGTGATAGGGTTGCATTGACCTCAAAGGTTTCGGGTATAGTAGTAACAACTTAGCTGCTGAGCGGCTAAATGACAAAAAGGAGTTCCGCTTTGCAGGTTGAATGTCCTGCAATAATAACAGACTCACAAAGGCTATTTCATTATTTGAGTTATATAAATCCTGTTCTGTTTCGGGGGCTAAGCATATCCTTTTACCTGTGCGCCCAACAGGTGAAGCCAAGCCAGCATCCACGAGCCCTTAAAGCCCGTGTGTCGTTAAGAATACTTTTTTATTTCGATATGTTTGCTCGAAAATGTTCATTTTACCAAATTTTCCATGGACAATTAGCACTATCCAAGTTCTTCTAATTCAATGCGATCTCGTAGGGCATCCCATACATTTCCAAAAACCGTGGTGTTTGTAGGCGGCTACTTGTCCATCGTTGGCGATATCAACAAGTGGTTTTTCTCCATTGAATGGTATCCATATTGCCCTCTAAATAATTGAAAATTTCCGGCTGTATCACAAAAAAACACCGTTAATCCACATACCATCACCATCTGGTTTTTCTTGAAAATGCGTAACGGTTCCATACTCATTGGTTTCTATGTTGCCAAATCGGCACAGTACCTGCGGGAGCTTCGGCGTTACTAATTTACCACTTTTTGATGAAATTGATAAGTTCAGGCAGGTTGATATTACTTACACCATCTCCGTAAGTGAGCATAAAGGGTTCATTATCAACGTATTGTTGTATTCTCTTGATACGCCCAGCACAGTGATTTAGGCCAGTGTCTATTAAGGTAACTTTAAAAGACTCAGTATTGGTGTAGTGAACTTCAACGTTGTTGTTGGCTAATTGGATGGTTACGTCGGAGTTGTATAAATAGTAATTGATGAAGTATTCTTTAATCATGTGGGCTTTATAGCCAAGGCATACCACAAAGTCATTGAAACCATGAGCCTCATAGATTTTCATGATGTGCCACAAAATGGGTTTGCCGCCAATCTCCACCATTGGTTTGGGTCGAGCTTCGGTTTCTTCCATCAGACGAGTGCCTAATCCACCAGCAAGTATGACAGTTTTCAAGGTAGTTGAGTCGTTGTTTACTTTATAAATTCTATAAAATGCGCCAGTGAAATAACTACATAAGCAAAGTTACATCATTCTAACAGGCATTCAGAAAAATAGTAACCTATTATGCCGCTTTTTTATTATTCGGTTTTGATAATTGGATAGCGGTGTGTATTCAATCCTCATCTTTCACAAACAAGTCCTTTACTACATAGTTGTCAATTAACCCCGTGCCACCTGTAACTGTTACTTTCATGGCGTAGGTTGTATCAGCTTTTTGAGTGCTTCAAGCTCTTCTAACAACGCCTTGTTTTTCTGGCGTTCTTGTTCGGCTTGTTGCTGTGCATTTTCAGCTTTTTGTTTTTCTTTTTTGGTTTGTTGGTTAGCCAGGGCTAATTGTTGGTCTTTCTCTGCAATTATTTTGTCCTTTTCTAAGGTTATTTTTTGAATACCCCGCTCAAAAATTCGATCTATTTCATCTTCCACATCCATCTTGTCACGTATCTCCTCACTGGCAATGGCACGGCCTAACCAATCAACCTTGACCAATGGCTCGTTTGTTATCCTTACTTTCATAGCTTCTGTTGCATCTGTTTTTTGAGTGCTTCAAGCTCTTCTAACAAAGCCTTGTTTTTTTGTCTTTCTTCTTCGGCTTTTAGTTTTTCCTGTTCAGCTTGTTGCAGTGCATTTACAGCTTTTAGTTTTTCTTGTTCTGCCTTTTGTCTTTCTTTTTCAGCTTTTTGTTTTTCTCTTTCTGCTTTAAGTTTTTCCTTTTCAGCTTTTTGTTTTTCTTTTTTGGTTTGTTGGTTAGCCAGGGCTAATTGCTGGTCTTTCTCTGCAATTATTTTATCTTTTTCCAAGGTTATTTTTTGAATACCCCGCTCAAAAATTCGATCTATTTCATCTTCCACATCCATCTTGTCACGTATCTCCTCACTGGCAATGGCACGGCCCAGCCTGTCCACCATCTTTTTGACCAAAGGCTCATTTACATCGCCCTTAAAATCCAGTTGGTGAGGGTCTTTTGTCTGAAAGGCAGGGCTAAATACTTGTAGCACCCGTTCCAGCTTTGTTTTGGCTGTTTCGGTTAATCGCCTGAGTTGAATTAAATACGAATCATGGGTCAGTAATTCAATAAAATCTTCTTTTACAGGAATAAGCTCTTGAGTGATAGCATCTCTGTACTCCCTATTAACTTTAACGACAGGATTAAGGATGGTATCTAACGGAAAGCCTAACAAATAAATAGTAACAATGGGTAGGGGTCGCTTTTCCATGAGACCATTTTCAGTCAAAAGGTCGTCTTCCCTGCGATAATTATCACCCAAATAGCGTCTAAATCGCATCACATCAAAGACCTGTTTGGCTTTCTGCAATTCAATCAAGACTTTTTTTAGCTCACCATTGGGCAATTTGATGATGGCCTTAAAGTCAAAGCGCAAGATACTGATGCTACTGGCTGGGTTTTCGGAGGCGGTTTCTTGTGGTTTTAAGTCAAGACTGATGATATCTTCTGCCAAGATGGTAGAAAGCAACTCACGAGCGATTTCAATATCTTCTAAAAGATACTTAAAAACAACATCATAAATTGGATTGGCGATGATCACTGCTTGTGCTTTTTATTTGGATGACAAATTTAGTCTTGGCCTATGGTTATTTCAAACTCAATTGTGGTTTGATTGGATGCGCTGGGTTTACAATTAGTTTTTGTTCCTTGGGCGGCCCGTCGTTAAGGTGAAATTACCCATCGGATGACTGCTATAATGCTGGTATAAAACCATCCAAACCGTAGTCATCCGATGGGTTTCAACACTTTTTTAACAGAAATGATTGACAACGAAAGCTACTTTGCGTAACATCAGTTCTTAATTTGTAGCTTATTTTTCCTTAGCGAAGGGTTTGCAAACCCTTCGCTAAGGAAAATAATATAAACTATTTGTAAATGATTACTTAACAGGCATTCAGAAAAATAGTAACCTTTTATGCCGCTTTTTTATTATTCGGTTTTGATACCCATCGGATAAAGGTGCGTATTCAATCCTCATCTTTCACAAACAAGTCCTTCACCACCAACTGAAAATCTGGAATGGCTGGGGCGGCAGAGCAAAGGTCGTCACCAGCGCAAAGCTGCATGGTTTTGGCAGAGTTGTAGAGGTGAATTTTTTCGGTTTTGGGGTTAATGTACCACACCACTTGCACACCAGCCCGAAAATAATCCTCAATTTTTTCTTCTACATCGGCATATCCCTCTGAGTCTGATAATAGTTCAATGACAAACGAGGGGACAACTTTAATGCTTTTTCGGGTTTCTTTAATTTGCTCGGCAGAGAAATAGGCTAAATCGGGGATACGTTTTCTACTTTCGTTAATATAAACGTCGGTTTCGGGGATTAGCTCACCGTAGGCTTTATAGGCAGCTGTTTTGGCAAAAGTTCTTGTTAAAAACTGCACAATAGAAATTTCGATTTGTTTCATCGCTGGTTTTTTAATGGCTATTCCCGATACAAACTCGTAATTATTATCGGACTTTTGCTTGCTTAACCATAGCTCAAATGCCTCCAACGAAGCAAAGGTCTTTTGCTTTTTAGAACGAGTGATAGGAGTGAGGTGGGCTGTCATGGGTGTTGGTAAAAACAAGGTGAATCAATACATCAAAAAGTTTATGGCGAAATAAACCTATGAGGTTTGCTTGGCATTTCCGGTATTAAACCTCATAGGTTTTTGGCAACACATGTTTAAAAAGAGGATGCAGTCAGCCAAAAAATAGAAGACTTTTGTAGCCAGAGCCAACAGCAGTCTCTTTACAAAGATAATAGCTTGGGTTAGATGCCACGACAACACATAGCATTTTTATGAATCTCACCGCTGACACTGCGCTTTAACGTCCTTGCGGTAAAGCACAAAAGACTAAATCAAGCGGAACGACTAAACAAACGACGTAGTTTTTTCAACCAGCCATTACCAGTCTTGGTTTGACCTTCGTCTGTATGATATCCATACTTATAAGCATAACCATAGCCATAGTCGTAGCCATAGCCGTAGTTATATTCGTATTCTTTTTTGAGGACAATACCGTTAATCAAAATACTCATGTTGTTGAACTTCTTCTCTTTATACAGGATATTGACGTTTTTCAAAAAGGCCTTTTGGGTATAGAGATGGCGAACTACATAAACGGTAATGTCTGCATAAGGGGCCATAATTTGGGCATCCGTAACCAAGCCAATGGGTGGCGTATCCATCAAGATTACATCAAAACGTTCTTTCAGTTCACCCACTAATTTGTTCATCTGATTGCTACTGAGCAATTCGGCGGGGTTGGGTGGGATAGGGCCGCAAGGAATAAAGAAAAAATTAGGATAGTTGGGTACTTGCGTGATTACATCGTCTAAACTGGCATTGCCAACTAAGTAAGTAGAAAGGCCTTTTTGGTTCTTGACATTGAGGTACTTATGAATTTTAGGTTTACGAAGATCAAGCTCCATCAAGAGTACTTTTTTATCCGTAATGGCAAAACTGGCGCCCAAGTTCAAGGAGATAAAGGATTTACCTTCACCACTAATACTCGATGTGATCAGAATGGATTGGGCGTCAGACTGGGTGTTTAAATTAAAAAACCGAATATTAGTTCGCAAGGCCCTGATTTGCTCCGACAACATCGAGCGGCTGGATGGGCTTACCTCCAAGGGGGTCTTGATTTGTGCCTGTACTATTTCACCAATAACGGGTACTTCTGTTGCTTCCTCAATTTGAGCTTTACGAGATACTTTGTTGTTGATAAAATCTAAAAACCAAAGCCCGATGGTAGGGAGAATTAAGCCAATAATCAGGGCAATAGAAAAAATAAGTCGGCGGTTGGGCTTTATAGGCACATAGTCGGTTTTGGCTGGATCCACCACACGCATATCTGAAACAGCGGAGGCAAAAGATAGGGCAGTTTCTTCACGCTTTTGAAGCAAATACGTGTAAAGATTACTTTTGATAGCCTGTTGCCGAGAAATATCTAACAGAATACGTTCTTTTTGTGGAATAGTACGAATAACCGATTCTAATTTGGTGTTGGACGTTTGTAATTTCTGTTGGGTATTCACAATCAGCTTTCGGAGCGATTGAATATTGTCAGCAATATTGGCTTTTGTGGTTCGGAGTTGGTTATCAATGGCTTCAACACCAGGGCTTGTTTCTGGGAGTGTCTTGGTGATTTTTTCTCGTTGAAGCTCCAAATCCAAGGCTTGTTTGATTAAGCCCAGTAGTGTTGGGTCTTCAATGCCGATGGTAGCAGGCACAATACTGCTGTTACCCGGTTTGGCTTGTACGTATTTTTCTAACTCTTGTAGTGTACCTAAGCGAATATTGACTTGGCTAATGAGGGCATCATTTTCCTTAACTTTATCCAAGAAGAAAGAAGATTCGGCACTCAAATCTACAATGCCGGTAGTGGTTTTGTAATTCTGGATGTCTTTTTCTACATCGGTCAGTTCGGTCGAGATAAGCTTGAGTCTGTCTTCTACAAACTTAAGGGTATTGGCTGCCACTTTATTTTTGTCTTCGAGAGAGGCTAAGTCGTAAAAGTAAATCAAGCGGTTAATATAGTCGGCACCTCGTTCGGGTGAGGTATCTTCAAAAGCCAACACCAATACAGATGAAGATCGCACAGCTGTAGTTACTTTAAGACGACCTTGATAGGCTTTTACTAAAGTTGCTTCGGGTAAAAGTTGAACATGAATGGTGTTAATTTTTTGCGGATTGGGCAGTCGTGTTACTTGCAGTGTTCCGTAAGGGGTTAAGATAGGTGTGCCACAAGGGTAGGTTTTTTCGTCAATAACCACTTGAGTTGTACCCGCCAATGTGATGGCAATAGGCTCTTGATGGGTTTTAGCATTGGGCAGGATAACCTTAACCGTTAGCGGAGAATCTTTGTAAAGGTCTTTTTCTCGCAAACCAGATTGGTCTAAATAAATAACACCCAATCCTAAGTCATTGATAACCTTTTCGTTGATGGTATTAGATTTAAGAATCTCTATCTCGTTTTCAATAATTTTTTGAGGGGTAAATACATCCAGTTCTTTCAGAATACTTTCTTTGGAGCTTTGTCCGTAGCGATCGTCTTTGATCAGAATGCGCCCTTGTATGCTGTAGGTAGGTTTGGTAATGGCTAAGTAATAATAGGCAGCTCCAATGGCAATAGCGATTGCTAATACAAACCAAAACCAGTTTTTATAATATTTGAGTAGGAGAAATTTATAATACTCCTTAACCGCATCGTTCCCAAAATTTGGCGTTCCTGTATTATTCATTAGCAGATACTTATATAACTTTATAAAATGACTTAGGACTTACTTAATTGAGAACATTTGTAACAATAATCACTAACAGCGATAACCCACTTACAATTGTTGGAATCCATGGAAATAACCCTCCTGCCAACACTTTCTTAGACTTTTTAGGCTCCACATACACCACATCATTGGGTTTAAGATAAAAATATGGCGACTGAAACGTTTTCTGGCTTCGTAAATCCAGCCTCGCAAACTCCCGTTTTCCATCTCGTTCCCGTACTACTAAGATATTCTCTCGCTTGCCATAAATGGTTAAATCCCCCGCTTGGCTGATGGCTTCGGTAAGGCTGATTTTTTGGTTTGCCACATTCAATACGCTCGGATGGGTAACTTCACCCAATACCGAAACCTTAAAATTGAGCAAGCGAACCGAAACAAAGGGGCTTTTGAGTTGAGTAAGTAGTTTGTCCCTAATGATGGCAGAGGCTTCGGCAGTAGTAAGCCCACCGACTTTGACTGCACCAACCAAAGGGAATTCAATAGCGCCATTTTCGTCGAGCATATAGCCATTTTCTCGTTGCATAAGCTCTCCGCTACTACCAGTTTTAGCCTGATTGAACGGATTAAAAAGGGCATCGGCTTCGTTGTTGAGGCTGGTAACAGTAATACCCACCATGTCGCCAGGTTGGAGGCGTAGTGCTGGGGCTACCTGAATAGGGAGACCTGTGCTATCAACAAGCTCAGGAGTATTTTGAAAATAGGTAAGTAAATCTGCTTTGGTCTTTTTTTTGCTTTGTTGTTGTACACTACACGAAAACAAAAAGATAGAAAACAAAAGAGTTGTAAATTGTAACAAATAGCGCATAAGTTCACTAAAATTGGAGATTGGCTTTTTTGAGCAAAATTGTTCAAAAAAAACGAATTACGATTTCATAGGTTAAAAGTGGTGGGGTGAACTGATGACAAATATCTATATAAATCTTCAATAATGCTAAAAACGAAAGTATTAACAAATTGTTGGAGGTACTATCTAAGTATAAAAAACGGCGCAGTCAAGCCTTAAATAATTGCTTCATCCAACAAAAATACCTACTTTTGAGCATTCGTATTACTACCTACCACTATAAAGAGTAAAAGCATAGTAGAAGCATGGACAAAGCATGGTAGAAGCATGGTAGAAGTACCGAAGGAGTATGAAAAATATCCTTTAATTGTACAATTATCGTATGCTTTCGGCCATCTTATTCACCAATGCTCAATCATGAATTTTGGCTCTCTTCAAACGTTTAGAGATTCATTCAGATGTTTTCTTTTTTTCGTAAAAAAACATCCGAAAAGCACAGTTTTGCTTTTTTGGGGACGGATATGCACTCGCATCTGATACCCGGCATAGACGATGGCGCTCGCACCATCGAGGAGTCGGTATTGTTATTGGATGAATTGAAGGCGTTGGGGTTTAATAAACTCACGACAACCCCTCATGTATATGCCGATTTGTACCCCAATACCACCGACGGTATTCAGCATGGCTTGGCGGCCTTGCAACCACATAGCCCTGTGGCGATAGAGGCGGCGGCAGAATATTTTGTGGATGAACATTTGATAAAACGCCTTCGAAACGACGACGTTTTATGCTTGAAAGACCGTCTTTTTTTAATGGAATACTCATTTTACAGTAAGCCATTCAATGCTGAAGAAGTTGTTTTTGATGCCCTTACCCGAGATTATACGCCTGTAATTGCCCATGCCGAACGGTATTTGTTTTTGCAGGGACAAGTCCAGAAAGTAGCCGAATGGCAAGAAATGGGGTGTTTGATACAAGTAAATTTAACCTCTTTGGCTGGGTATTATGGGCCTGATATTAAACGTTTTGCCTTAGAACTCCTCAAACATAAAACGATAGATTTTTTAGGAACAGACCTGCATCACGAAAAGCATTTGATTAGTTTAAAGAAATTATTAAAAGACAACGATACCATGAAAAAACTCTATGCCTATGAGTTTATGAATGCGTCGTTGTGAAATACGGCCAACCCCTCAAAGTCCTCCTCCTTACTGGGGAGGAGGATTTAGGAGGAGAGGTAATTTTTGTAAGAAGAAATTATGATTAGCCATATCCATCTCTCATAGGGTCGAACCCCTCAAAGTCCTCCTCCTTACTGGGGAGGAGGATTTAGGAGGAGAGGTGAATAGATTATCCTCCAAAGATTCAATATTATGAAAAAGAATTTCTACCGTTATTCCAGTCTATTTATAGATCGGTTTCTTAATAATTTTGTCTCCACGTGGCTTATTTTAGCTTTTGATATTGTCGTTTGTGCACTTGCATTCACCATGGCGTATGTCTTACGCTACAATTTCAGAATCCCGCCCGAAGCCGTGCAAGCCTTAGTGGTTTTGCTTTTTCTGGATTTGGCCTTTAAACTCCTTTTCTTTCTAAATTTCAAAACCTACACAGGAGTAGTTCGCCACACAAGCACCGAAGACCTCCTACTCATCACCAAAACACAGTTAGCGAGTACTGTCACGCTAATCCTTTTTTCTTATGTGTCTCATTCATTGTCGCCCAGCTTTCCTCGGATTCCGGGGTCTGTTGCTGTAATTGACTTTTTTGCATCGGTCTCCATCCTGAGTATTAGTAGAATCCTGATAAAACGCTTATACGTAGTATTGCTTGCAGATAGCAAAGCGAAATCAACGCATATTATCATTTACGGAGCAGGCAAGATGGGACTCATGTTAAAAAATGTATTGCTACAGCACGGATTGAGTAAGCAAATGAAGGTACTTTGCTTTGTGGACGATGCCCCCGAAAAAATCAATAAAACACTGGAAGGGATTGAGATCTTGTCGCTTGACAATGCACTTTACAAACACATTGAGCATCCAAACCGCAAAAACATAGAAGTTATTTTTGCAATAGAAGAGATAACGGCAAAGCGAAAAAAATGGTTGAGTGAATTGTTCTTAGAAAAGGGGATTCTGGTAAAAACCCTTTCATCTATCGAAAAATGGCTCAATGGACAGGCTTCGCTGAATGAAATCACAAATATCAAGATTGAAGATTTATTAGGCCGAGAACCAATCAAAATTAAGAACCAGCAAATAGAAAATTTCTTGCAAGATAAAGTAGTGGTGGTAACGGGTGCTGCAGGTTCTATTGGCAGCGAGTTGGTGCGGCAACTCTTGCATTACCCCCTCCTGAACGTAGTGGTGATAGATCAGGCCGAAACCCCCATGTTTCATTTAGAAAATCAAATCAATCAAAAATTTAGCCCATTACAAGCGCAAAAAGTAAGGTATTATATTGCCTCAGTAACAGACCGACACCGCATCGAAACAATTTTTGCTGCCCATCAGCCCCATGTGGTGTTCCATGCTGCAGCCTACAAACACGTGCCATTGATGGAGAGCAATGTAAGTGAAGCCATAAAAGTGAATTTGTTAGGAACCCAGGTGGTGGCGGATTTGGCGAGCCAAATGGGTGTTGAGAAGTTTGTATTTATCTCGACCGACAAAGCCGTTAACCCTACTAACGTGATGGGACAAAGCAAAAAAATGGCGGAGCAGTACGTACTTAGCAAAAACGGATTATTCGACAACCCAACATCCTTTATTGTAACTCGCTTTGGTAATGTGCTGGGGTCAAACGGCTCTGTAATTCCAACATTCAAAAAACAAATAGAAGAAGGTGGGCCGCTTACCGTAACACACCCAGACATTGTGCGTTATTTTATGACTATTCCAGAAGCTTGTCAGTTAGTAATTGAAGCTTGTACCATGGGCGAGGCCGGACAATTGTATGTGTTTGATATGGGCGACCCCATCAAAATTTCGGATTTAGCTCAAAAAATGCTCAAATTGGCAGGCAAAGAAACGGAGATAGAAATAGTTTATACAGGGCTAAGACCCGGCGAGAAGCTCTATGAAGAGTTGTTTAACACCGCCGAAACATTGGTAGATACCCATCATGCTAAAATAAAAATAGCACACACAACACCAATAAATCATGGGGCGGCACTTCTGCGGATAGAGGCACTCAGGGGAATGATGAGGCTGGGGGATGAACAAGCACTGCAATATTCGCTTATGCAGCCAGAAGAGCTATCAAGAGAGGTTTAATAGATTTGTTACCGCAGGGTATAAAAGGTAAAAAAATAGATACACATGAAAAAGCGAGCGTTGGGCTGAAAATCCAGCGGGGGGTGCGTGAGGTTTGAGTGGAGAAGCATTGGATTTTCTTGATTTTTTTGTTACTTTTTGCATCAAGGCAAAAAGTAAAGCCTACCAAACGGGTAGCAAAAAAGACTTCTAAACACACAAAAACAACTAAGTGCTTGATTATCAATTTACATCAACTCTATTCTTTACTCTGGTTCTTGGGTGGTTTGGCTAACTGCTGCCGCCACACTTCCGGCTACGGCCAAATAACCTGCTACACTCACAATGGCTGCGGGTAAGGCCACGGGAGAAGCGACGATAACGCCACCCACAGCCGCTAAGGTAATGCCGAGTGTTCGTAACACTTTGAAAAATTTGGGTGTTGGGGCTTTTGCCCTTTTGATGATTTCGTTCATAACTATGTTTGGTTTTGAAAGAGAAAACTACGTCAATACTTCCCCAGCCTGTATCTGCAAATAAACCCGCTCTCGCCGTTCCAATGCCTCAAAGACTAAGCCCTTCAAGCGATCATTAGCGGCTTTTGAATTCACCCCTTTGCCATGGCCCGTCAAGGACAATACCGGAGCAATACAACCTTTCAATTCCTTCAAGGCATCATTGGCAGGGTGAACCAGAATCATATCTCGTTGAGGTACATTGAGTACATGCAGATGCCATCCCAAATGCTGGCTGTACCGTTTCCGTAACTCATACCTTCCTTCGGGAATACACGACACCTTGCCAACATTATTGAGCCAGGGCAGTTCA
>JBGAVQ010000132.1:0-14597 GCA_044228045.1 Spirosomataceae bacterium | reverse complement strand
ATCTTGCACACCCAATTTTGCTTTTGAATAGATAATCGCTTTTTGGATATGCGAATTTTCAAGCATCAATTGATGCAAACTTCTTAGCCTTCCTGCCGAACCATATTTTACTTCAATAGGTATTATTTCGCCCTCTTGTTCTATTACAAAATCTACCTCTGCGTTGCTATTTTTTTCGGCTCTTGCCCAATAGTTTAGATTTTTATTGTAATTACAAAGCAGAGATTGAGCTACAAATTGCTCTGCCCAAGCACCTGCAAACACCGCATTGAGGTTCTTTTCTTGCATCAGGTTTTGATAAGGCACATTGGCAATGCACATCAATAAGCCAATATCTAAAAAGTAAAGTTTAAACTGCTTTCCCGAAACCGTAAATGGTAAATTTGCGATGGATACATTATTTACTTTTGTCAAAATTTTAGCCATTTTTAGCACTTCTACACCTGTTTTTATGGTAGGTCCGCTAAATCGGTCTGAAAGTTTGGTGTAAATAGTTTGATTGCCAACGTTGTTAGCCACACGATAAAGTATGTCTAAAAGGCAATCTTTATTAACCAATGGGTCGTATTTTGCAAAATCTTGGGTATAGGTATAAATCAAGTCTTGCTGAATTTTTCTGACAGCCATATAGTTTCTATTTTCAACAAAATGGCTTACACATTCGGGCATACCACCCACCCAATAATAATTTAAAAGTTCGCTATATAATTTGTCCTCAATACTTGGGGCGAATTCTTGAATTGGCTCTTTGATTAATTTGACCAAAGCTTTGTTGCCGTTAGCCAACAAAAATTCATCAAAACTCATAGGGTACATTTCTACATGTTCAACACGCCCTACTGGAAAAGGCATATTTTTGAGCTGAAATTCTAACAACGACCCTGCCGCAATGACAGGTATTTGTGGCATTTCTTCATAAAAATACCGCAATGCCATAATGGCTTTTGGGCAGTTTTGTATTTCGTCAAAAAAAAGTAAAGTGTCGGCTGTAATCTCAGTTTGGTATTGTATTTCAAGCTCTTGGACAATGCGTTTGGGGTCTAAATTTGCCTCAAATAGTTGATTGATAAGGGGCGTTTTTTCAAAATTTACTTCTAAGAAATTTTGTTGGTATAAATCTTTCCCCAATTCTCTAACTACCCAACTCTTTCCTATCTGCCTTGCACCGCTTATTATCAAGGGTTTGCGATTGTTACGCTTCGCCCATTCTTGTAAATTCTGGCTTATATTTCTTTGCATTGTATCTTATTTTATCTTCAAAATTATTTACAATTTTAGAATAACAATGCTTTTTATGAAATATGATTTTAGAATAACAATACATTTATTCATTTTTAGGTCTTTGAAATAACCAATTGTACATATTTACTCGGAGCATGGAAGCTCGTAGGGCAGTCGGTGCATCAGTGTAAGAAATAAATAATAAAGGCTGCTCAAACCGAGCAGCCTTTATTAGCAACTACTTTCTTTAAATATTTAATGTTACATCATTTTAAGAGCTGTATGCTGGCTCATTAATCTAAAATGCTTGTCAAACGACCATAATTCGATGCCCTCATCAATACACTGTTGGGCAATGATTAAATCAGGAAGCCCCACTTTATTAATACCATTTTGAAGATTCAACAATTGCAAAGCCCTGATTCCTTCCCAAAAAATAGCGTGAGAAATACAAGGCAACGCATATAGGCTTTCAATAATAGCAAAATACTTTTGGTGTTTTAAGGCAGGAACAAGTTCCGACAAGATTACCTCATTGGTACATACTACATCTAATTCTATCAACGTTTTTAGCAGGTTCGACTGCTCACCTCCTCGGAAGAAGTCTATCCAGACAGAGCTATCTACCAGTATCATAGTATCGAGCGCCTATCTCTGAGGCTGTCAATATCCAAATTTAAGTCTATTTGTCCCTTAAAATTCAGCAATTTAAGGCGTTTTTCTCTTTCAATAAGATCATTTAATGCCTTCTTAATCGTATCAATCTTCGATTTTGAGCCAGTTATCCGCATGGCTTCTTCAATCAATGCTTCGGGTAAGTCAATAGTCGTTTTCATATTTGTATATAAAAATTAACATACAAATATATAATAAAATGTTTATTTGTAGGCTTTTTTAGTCACTTTCAGGTCTTTGAAATAACCACACGTACCAATATCTATCCGCTGTTTCACCATTGGCTCCTATTCACACTCACGCAAAGTCATGTTGGCCGAACTTGCATATTTACTCGGAGCATGGAAGCTCGTAGCACCCATTTCGAGGTCAAAATAAGGTTGTGGCACACCAGCGAGCGTGCATTCATTCAAAATCTTGGAGATTCCACGTCCCCACAATTCTACCATACCTGTTTTAAAAAAAGTATTTGAAATATCGGGATTTCGGGGCTTCGATGTGTGCGTAGTAATGAAACGTTCAAGTGTCCAATTGTGGGGTAATTCTCCATCATTCCAGATATATAAAGAATTGGGAAAAACTTTAATCTGAATCGGACTGCCGCTACTGTAATCTTTGTGAGCAATGGCATTGAGAACCGCCTCACGCAAAGCCGCTTCGGGGTAAGGATAGGTTTCAACCCGATGAATGCCCTCATAGCCGATGTAGGCACTCATGTATTTTGTGAGAAGTAAATCCATCGTTTTTTCGACTTGCTCAAACAAAGTCTTGACTTCTACAAAAAACGTGCTTTTCAGGGCATATTTGGCGCAGTTTGTCAAGTTCAATAGTCATAAAACCCCTTACCTACTTTCTTGCCCCATTCCCTTTTGGTGTATTTCTCAACGACAGTGGGTGAAGGTCGGTCGGCAGCATTGCCACTTTCTTGGTATTTTTCCATGCCTACGTGATACGCTAAATCAATGCCTGTCAAGTCCAAGAGTTCGAATGGTCCCATTGGGTAGCCTAAGCCATTTTTGGCGGCGGTGTCAATGTCTTCAAAAGAGGCTACGCCCATGTCCAACAATTTGAGGGCTTCTTGTCGGGTGGCTTGTAAGAGGCGATTAACCAAGAAACCATAGATTTCTTTGTGCAGCAATACGGGTGTTTTGCTCATTCTCTTTGCCACATTCATCACGGTTTCAGCGGTTTCATTTGATACGTGAGAGCCTTTGACCACTTCTACACATTTCATTACTAATGCAGGATTGAAAAAGTGCATATTGCAAACCTTATCAGGTCTGTTGGTAGCATCGGCTATTTTGGAACTGACTATGTATGAGCTGTTTGTAGCTAAAATGGTATGGGATGAACAAATTCTATCCAATTCGGCAAAAAGTGTACGTTTGATGTCTAATTTTTCGATAATTGCCTCAATCACAAGGTCGGCATCTTTGGCTGCTTCTTCGATTGTGGAAACGAAAGCAAGATTTGAATGTGCTTGATTAGCCGCTTCTTCACTCAGCTTTCCTTTCAAAACCCTTTCTTTCAAGTAGGTATCGGCAAATTGAATAGCTTTATTCAAAATATCAGGATTGGTATCAATACATTTTACCTTGAACCCCGATAAGGCGGCACACAAAGCAATCTGATGCCCCATGTTTCCTGCTCCGATTATGGCGATATTATTTACTTCCATACTTATTATTTTTTCAAAAAATCTAAAACCAAAGCATTAAATTCATCTGGATGCGATTCATAATAGCCATGCCCCCCTTCTTTGATAATTTTGAGTTGAGAACCTTTGATGTTTTTATTGAGCCAATCCCACAAAAGAGGTGATGCAAAATGACTTTTTCCTCCCATCAAAATCATGGTTGGCACTTTGATAGTAGGAATTATATCACGCCAATCTCTTCCCAAATGGTCGTTGAGCAATCGGCTCATCATTTCTTGTTGGAGTGTCAAGTTTTCAGGTTTTGAGGGTGGTCGCCATGCTCTAAACATTTCCTTTCTGTTGGCACTACCCGTAAAAGTTTCAACTTCTTGGTCTGTCCAATTTGGGTCGGTTATAAGACACGGAGCTTCGTCGCCAAGGATATATTTGGTTACTTTTTCTTGACCAAAAAGAGAGAAATAACACCAAGCAACGGTATTGCCCATTGAGTGAGCAAAAAGGCTAAACTTATCAATTTTGGCGTGGTCAATCATTTCTTTGGCATCTTTGGCAAATCGTTCAATATGATAGCCGTAGTTCGGCGATTCTGATTTTCCTAACCAACGATAATCAAGGCAATAAATAGTAAACTGCTTTTCAAGACCTTTATAGATATTATCAAATTTGGTAATATCCTGCCCATAACCAGGAAAAATGACCAAGGGCTTGCCTTTTCCTGATACCTTATAATGAAGTTTTACACCGTCTGATGTAACGAAATAGTTATCAATGGATTGAGCCTGACTACTCTTAAAAATCACCAAGAGGCAAAGGGTAAAAAGAGACTTGATAAGAAAAGTGTTGAATGATTTCATGTTCTACCAAATTTTTGGTTCTTTATTAAAATTCACTTTTGAGGTTCTTTGTTTTGCCACCAATTAGACAACATTGAACCCGAAATGGTCATCCACGGTACTGCAATAACCGATGCCAAACCAACCGTTGCAATTTTACCCATCTGTAAGGCAATTCCCGAAGCAAGTCCACCATTTTGCATACCAACTTCCAAAGAGATAGTACGACATGAGGCTTCGTCTAAATTCATCAAACGACCGCTCCAATAGCCTAATAAATACCCAATTGTATGGTGAATGATGCCCGATAAAAATAGCAATGGCCCGATTTGCAATAAAGAATCTCTACCCGACGAAACAATCACAATCATCATCAGGAGTACACCTAACATCGAAATTTTAGGCAATAGGGCCTGTAACCATTTCACCCCTTTTTTAAGAAATTTATTGACTATCAAGCCCAATATGATGGGTAAAATGATGATTTCGGCAACATGAAGCATCATTGCCGTCAAATCAATGGCCACATATTGCCCAGCCAGTAGTTTCATTAATAAAGGTGTCAAAAAAGGTGCTGCAAGGGTAGAAATGGCAGCAATGGTAACTGACAAAGGCATATTGGCTTTTGCGATAAATGCCAGTACATTTGATGTTACGCCGCTTGGAACAGACCCCATCAAAATTACCCCTGCTGCTATTTCGGGCGGGAAATTGAAGATTTTTGCCAATGATACACCTACTAATGGCATTATGGTAAAGTGACTTACCAAACCAATCAAGACTGCTTTTGGGGTTTTAATGACCCCTTCAAAATCTTTGAGGCTCATTTCGGTTCCCATCGTAAACATGATGAGCTGAATAAGCGGAACGATAAAGCCTGTAATTTTGAAATTACCTATTTTTTGGAAGTATTGTGGATAGAAAAAACCAAGTGCAACCGCCGCCAAAACCCAAATGGTAAAAGACATTTGATTGAGAATGGGAACACTACGCCCACCAATAGCCAAACATACAAGCGAACCAAGCACAAAAGGTCCTATTGCTAATAAACCATCACCAAAAATCAACGTTCCTATTGCTAAAATCCCCAAAACAGCAGAACCTATGAGTAATAATTTGTTCAAAGTGCTATTCATAAGTAGGTTAGGGTTAATTTTAGAATGGGGTATTTTCTTTAAACTTTTATGATTTTACTACTCAGGCTTGCTACGCTTTCTCTTAATAGTTCTTCCACTTGTTTTTCTGTAAATTGAATTGTACCATCAATTCGGGCTAACATTGGTACAGTCATGGCAGCTATTGCATTTCCGTTCATGTCTAAAATAGGGAACGCAATGGCTTGAAGTCCAGCATATTGATTGCTTTTGATGGAGGCAAAGCCTTTTTCAAGGACTTCTTTCAAGCTATTACGAAAAGTCTCAATCTCTGCCTCTGATTTATTCGGAAGGCTTTCTTTGATTCTGATTTCCTTAACGATAGGGTCTTGAAAAGCCAATAAAACCAAACCCGCTGCTGAGGGTGCTACTTCAATTTCCGAACCCACCCGTGTCATAAATCCGATACCATTGGGTGGCTGGATAGAGGCTATAACCGTTAGCGAACCATTGTTATAAACCCTCAAATCACAAGGAAATAGAATTTGCCTTGATAAGCCTTCCATGATGGGCAGAGCTTCTGTCAATAAGCGATAAGTAGGCGGATGGTAATGCGATAATTGAAACAGTTTTGTGGTGATAGCGTAAGTATTGCCTACATTAGACACATATTTTCTCTCTACCAAGCAATTAAGCATTCTGTATATTTCACCCAACTTACGACCTAATTTATTGGCAATTTCTTGTTGGGTAAGCCCATTTTCCGACTCACTAAGCAATTCCAAAATATCTAAGCCTTTTTCTAAGGCAGGAGCAGCGTAATTGTTTTCCATCTACATTCCAATCTGATGTACCTCAATGATATTGCCGTCGGGGTCGTGGAAAAATATTTGATACCAACCTTTCAACGCCCATTTTCCGTAATCTGCATAAGGGATATTTTGGGTCTCTAATTTCTTCTTGAAACCTTCAATATCATCGGTTCTAAAACAAAAATGTCCGTTTTGAATCGGATTGATGGGCATATTCATACGAAATGCTGTATTGTGGTCTTTTTTGGTAATGTGAAATTCAACTTGGCCATCACCCAAAAATTCCACCTGCCCATCATAACGGTTGGCGGTGTCGGCACTGGTTAAGCCGTGTTCTTCGTCTTGAATCTGATTTAAACCAAAAACGGATTTGTAAAAATTAGCCAATCTTGGCACGTCCTCGGTGCAAAGATTCATGTGATGATATTTAAAATTCATTTTTTTGAGAATTTACAAATTGAAATATATTGCAAATATGAAATTATATTTTCATATATAAAAATAAACTTATACTTTTGTTGGAAATTCTATCAGTAAACGTATTTTGAGATGCAAGAGTACCCTTTGAAGTCACCCACAAAATCAATCGAAATATGTACGCTGACAATGGTTCACCGTGTGGCTGCCATGTTGGATTTAGATACATCTGCGTTTTCAGAGGGTGATATACTTCCAAAGGGTTGGCATTTTTTTATGTTGGCTGGCGAAACCCGTAAATCGGAACTTCGGAAAGATGGCTTTCCTGGCTTGGGCGTACCGATGCCTGATTTGGGCGGTTTGACAAGATTGCTTTTAGGTGGTAGAACGGTTGCCTATCTTGGTGACATTGTGATAGGTTCAAAAGTTGAGAAAATAAGTTTTGTTAAAAGCATCACTAAAAAAACGACGAAAAATGGACAAATGGCAATCGTTACCCTTCAACATGAATTACGCCCAGTAACAGTCGAAAGTCCAGCCATTGTAGAAACGCAAACGTACATTTTGTTGGAGGAGCAAAAAACGAGAAACCAAGCTGAATTTACGAATAACGATTTACGATTTACGATTGAAGAAAATACAAATCAGATTATTCCAGACGAAACCCTTTTGTTTCAATATTCGGCATTAGGCTTCAATTCTCATACGAATTGAAATTGGATTTAGCGGAAATTAAAGTAAAACATCTTGCACCCTTGTACTGTAATCGCCCTTTAACGATTGTATCGGAAGGAAATGAATTGAAAATTTTTGATTTTAAAAATGAATTGGCAGTAGTAATGGAAGTACTATAGTCCAAATTCGTAATTCGTCAATCAAACAATGTTTGCACCTTTAAAAAATATCAAAATCCTTGACCTTACTTCCGTCGTAGTTGGTCCTGTAGCTACGTCGCGTCTGGGACAATACGGAGCAGAAGTCATCAAAGTAGAAAACCCTTCGGGCGATTTGATGCGGGGTTTAGGGGGAATGTCACCAACGGGACAACATTCTGGAGCGTATTTGCACCTAAACAGAGGCAAGAAAAATATTTGCCTTGATCTAAAAAAAGAAGGAGGCAAAGACATCATTCAAAAGTTAGTGGCATGGGCAGATGTGATTGTTGACAATATGCGTCCTGATGCCTTAGAGCGGTTGGGCTTGGATAGTCAAACGATTCGAGCAAAATATCCAGAAAAAATTTATTGCCTCATTACAGGTTATGGCACAGATGGACCTTACGCAGGGCTACCCACTTATGATAGTGTTCTGCAAGGTGCTTCGGGGATTGCAGGTCTTTTTGAAGCTCGTGACGGCAAACCCGCTTACGTACCTTTGCTTTTGTGCGACCACGTGGTTGGCGAAATTACGGCAGGTTCAATCATGGCGGCTTTGATGCAAAAACAGCAAACAGGAGTTGGGGCAAGCCTTGAAATTCCGATGTTTGAAACGATGGCATCGTTTGTTTTGCAAGAACATTTGGCTCAACAAAGTTTTGAACCACCCGTTGGCGTAGCAGGAGACTTAAGACTTTTAAGCCCTCATAATCAGCCTATTAAAACCAAAGATGGTTATATTTCTTTTACCATCAATACCGATGCCCAAGTAAAAGCCTTTCTGAAAATAACTGACAGAGCAACATTATTAACGGATGAAAGATTTCTGACCGTAGCAAGCAGAGCGAAGTATGTTTCGGAATGGTTTGAAATTCGTGGGGCGGCATTGGATAGCAAAACAACTGATGAATGGTTGGCGGTTTTCAGAGAAGCCGATTTACCAGCCATGCCTTGTCATACGCTCGAAACATTGACCCAAGACCCACATTTGAAGGCAGTTGAACTTATCAATTTTGAAAATCACCCCACAGAAGGCAAAACAGCAGTGATTCGTTCAACAATTCAGGTTGATGGAGCATATCCTTCTGCTCGTTCTTCTGCTGTACCTTGCGGTTGGGATACCAAAGAAATTCTAAATGATTTGGGATTTAATGAAGAAGAAATAGAGCAATACAATTTTGAAAAAGCGGCAATAGGACGCTGATAACGCAGATGGCTTTGCCAACGCAGATTTTCGCTGAATATAATCCGTGTTATCCATGTTCCAAAAATAAAGGCATGAAATACAATCCAATTTTATTAGAAAACAAAGTTTGCGTCATCACAGGTGCGGCATCTTTACGCAGTATCGGTTACGGGACAGCAGAGCTTTTTGCGGCTCATGGAGCAAAATTAGTGATTTTAGATTTGGTCATGAACGAGCATATTGCCCAAGACCTAATCCAAAATATTGATGCACAAATTGGAAAAAAAATAGAAATCATTTGTCTACCATGCGACATAAAAATTGCAACAGAATGTGATAATGCCATTCAAAAAGCGGTTGCACATTTTGGTACAATTGACTGCTTAGTAAATTGTGCAGGAATTGTAAAATCAGAAGGAATGTTGTCGATTACTGAGCAAGATTATGATTTAATCATGGACGTAAACCTCAAAGGTACGTTCAATATTTGCAAAAGTGTTTTGAAAGTTTTTGCTGAAAAACAAGCAGGGGTTATCGTCAATTTGGCTTCTTTGGCGGGGCAACGTGGGGGAGGATTAGTCGGTGGCTCTCATTATGCTGCTTCAAAAGGTGGCGTAATTAGCTTAACTCGTTCAATCGCCAGAGAATTTGCTCCGATGAATATTCGTGCCAACGTCATTTGCCCTGCCATGATAGAAACGCCCATGTTAGACGGACTTTCTGAAGAACAATTAAATAACGTAGTAGCGGGTATTCCGTTAAGACGTGTTGGAAAAACTTCTGAGTTAGCAGGAGCTTGTCTTTTTCTGGCTTCCGACCTTTCAGGTTTTGTAACAGGTGCAACCATTGACGTGAATGGGGGGATTCATATTTTTTATGGAATGTATGTCACAATTAAACCCTGTAAGTCCTATGTACCCACTTTTATTGTTATTTAATTTTTTAACAACTAAAGCTGGTTTGGGGGCATTATTAATAAATGCCTTGACTTCGTCATCATTTATCCATATCGAAAGTGTGACCCAATCCTCGGCATTGGGTGGGTTTTCAATTCCTTTTTCATATACACCATTAAATTCTCTTCGCAGTAGCGGCCAATCATACTTTGGATATGCCACGTATTGAATCGCATGAATTTTTCGTAAAGAATCCGTTGCTCTAAAATTGAATGGTCGGCAATAAACATCATCATAAGTAGAATCATTTTGTGCATGGAAGGCTATTCCATAAAAACTACCTTGGGCAAGGTCTTTTCCTCGGGCCACTATTTCAATTTTTCCATTCTTGAAGTTCTGAATTGGCAACCAAACCACACCAGCATACACGCCACCACTAATCTTAATATAGGATTTGTTGTTTTGATTTTCTGTAATTACTCCTCTATTTTGAATCCGTAGTTTTCCTTCTCGATGTAAATCTGCCAAATTTAACACGACCTGGTTTTGAGCTATAACTTGAGTATAAAATAATAACCAAACCAACACTAAACATAAGCCCGTATGAATTTTCTTCATATTGCTGTTTACCATTTTGTTATTTTCAAATCTCTGAAATACCCTTCTGTGCCAACATCAACAAATAGCCCTAAAGCACCCGAAGCATCAGCACCCATTTTGAGGTCATTTACCACCAATGAAGGTTGTTTATTGTCATTTAAAAACAATTTTGCCTGTTTTGCTTTTACTTCTATTCTCATTTTAATCCACTCGTTTAGCCCCATATCTGCATAAGATTCATACATTTCTGGTGATTCTTTTCGTAGTCTTGGGAATTTAAAATCAGGAAAAGAGAAATATTGAATCGAGTGATTACGGCGAATCTGGTCTTCGGCACGACCATTGGTAGGACGAATATAAATGCACTCAAATTTTGAATTATCAGCATTGATTCTAAAAGCCATACCAATAAATCCACGGTCAGATGGACGGGCTTTTTGATGTAATCGGCTCAAAACCATCACTTCAATAATACCGTCTTTAAAACCCACATCATTGATTTTTACAAAGGTGGCTTCATCCACAGCTTGCAAAGTGGAATCTTTAATAACTTTTACAACTGCTTTACCGTCCAGTTTCTCAGTTGACATATAAACCTGATTTGGTAAAAGGTTTTTTGTGTCTAAACTGATTTTCTGGGCAAATACATTTGCAGAAACAGTCAATAAAAAGAAACTTAACAAGGTTTTCATATTAGTTTATTTTGAGTTCATGAACAATCCAGCACCTAAATCCGACCCTAAAGTTCCTGCTTTTATGTGTAAAAAATACTTGCTGGTTTGGTCTTCTATCACTTCCAATTTGCCTTCCTTTTTTAAGATTACATCTTTGCCCAATTTTAGCTTTTCATCAGATGCTTTTTCTCCAAATCCTTGTGGGCCACCGCCTTTATTGACAAAAGAATTATACCCTACAATTACAGAATTTTGGATTGAAAAAGAATCTTTCTCGTCTTTGTTGAGCATCCAAAGCACGTTTGCGTTGCTGATTACATTATTATAAAATTTAAAATCAGGCGTGGCTGACCAAGTCCAGACAATGCCACCGTAGCTGTCAATCACAAGATTGTGGTGCATCGAAGAGTTTGTTGCTGGGCTATTCCACAGAACTACGGCATCTTTAACACCATAAAATACACAATGGTCAATTTCCTGTTCTTTTCCGTTTGCCAAAATGCCTAAATGGTTAGGCAAAGCATATTTATTTCCCAAAAATAAACATTGTGTAACCCTGAAATCTTCTAAATCTTTTCCTTCCCACATAATTGGATAATTTCTAACCAGAACGCCCTTCGATGGATTTTCATGGACAGGTTCGCCCAAAATTCTTAGTCCTTGAATGGTAGCGTGACTATTTTGAATCATAATTCCAAAATTCTGACCGCCTGTTAATTCGCCTTCTTTATTTTTTTCAACCGAAAAAGGCATCGTTGAAATCATTATTGGCATTTCGGCTGGACTCCAATTGGCGTCATCTGGCAAGATTTCGGCTCGAATCGTTAGGCGATTTGCTTTTGAAAACTTCCAATTTTTGGCATTAAAATCAGCAGTTTCACTCATGCCATAAACCCCTGCTGAGAGAAAAACAGTAATTGAGCCTTCGCCTTCGGCTGCACTCACTCGTTTGGCAGCTTCGCTTAATGACTTTATAGGGTTTTCTTTTGTTCCCTTATTGGTGTTTGTTCCAATATTTGGATTTACATAAATTTTATTGTCAATGATTTGACCATTGCCTTGAAATACACTGATGGTAAATAAGGCAACCAAATAAACGGTAATTTTCTTCATATCAATTATTTGTAATTTTAAATTTCTCCTACTTTACCTTCTTCTTTCTTCTCTTTCAATGCCTTTTTCGTCACTTTCAAGTCTTTGAAATAACCTATTGTGGCAATATCTACATACAATCCAACGAATCCTTTCTTATTGTTGCCCAGCATTTTATCCACCACAAACGTTGAATATTTGGTATCATTGATAAACATTTCGGCGGTTTTACTATTGACTTCAATTCGTATTTTAATCCATTCCATTTTTAAAATCATTACGGCCAACCAAGCGGGCATAATCAGGCTATTTACTGTGGCTTCCAAACGACTTGCCTCAAACGGAATAGCTTTCAGCAAGTAACATGGATAAGAAAAGTGTTTTTTCGCATTAATTTGTGCATTAATCTTTTAAAAATGGTTTAATACTTGCCCAAACAGCAGGGAAGTTTTCTAAAAAAACGACGTGTCCTGTATTGGGAATAATACTCAACTGACTGCTCGGAATCATATTGTAAGCATTGATGATGGTAGGTAGCGGAGCATTTCTATCCAATTCGCCCGCCATCACAAGTACGGGGCATTTTATTGAACCAAAAAGGGCTTTACTTGCCGTCATGGTATTGTAGAAATTTTCCATGCTTGCCCAGAACTCTCCTAACCGTTCGGGTTGTGGCATGAGGGCTTTTTGTTGTTTCCAATAACCAGTGTCCAAACTGAGCAATTCCTTGGCGTTGAAAACTACTTTTCGCAGTCCAGGCGTTTGTTCACCTGCTCCTATGGCTATCAGTTTCTTTATTTTTTCTGGATACAGACTTGCTACTTTATAACTGGTGTATGCTCCATCGCTAAAACCTAAAATAATCACTGGTTCTTTGGTTACAGCACTGATAACGGCCATTACATCATCGGCTTTTTGCTCGTAAGTTACGGGCATCGTACCTATTTCTGACTTGCCATGCCCACGGGTCGAAATGGCTATTACTTGGTAATTTTGTTTCAAGCTGTCAATGAATTGAGCCATTTCAATCGTAGAACCCAGTATTCCACCGTGTAAGATTACAATCGGTTGCCCTTTGCCATAGACTTCATAATAAATTTTGGCATCTTTGGTTTGGGCATATTTCCCTACAACTGAATTGTTACCATAAGGAATTACATTGACTACACCTGCTGGTTGAAATGCCCTTTTTAATGGCTCCTGCGCATAGGTATTTCTGATTATAAGCATCATGAATATGCTGACAATCATCGGGATAATTTTTGGCTTCATTGTAAGTAATTATTGAATTGTTTTAATGAATTCCGTCGTTTTTTCAAGCAGAAGTTCAGGTGCTTCTTTGTGTGGACTGTGCTTTACATGGGGGATTATCAGATTTCTCGCCTTCATATTTGTCTGGGCGATTATAGCCTCTACCTGTCTGAGAGTGCCATACTCATCATCTTCGCCTTGAATAATTAGTGCGGGACACTGAATTGCGGGTAGAAAATGTTCGATATTCCAGTTTTTGAACTCGGGAGAAGTCCAAGTATCAACCCAAGCCCTGAACATAGAATCTGTTTTTTGGCCGTGATATTTCATAAGTCGCTCTTTAAGATTGGTGTTTTGGTACAGTACCATGGACTCTTTTATACCTCGAATTGAAATATCTTCCACAAAAACATGAGCCCCTTCGGTAATTATTCCTATGATTTTTTGGGGGTATTTTGCCGCTGCAATCAATGCAATAGACCCACCATCGCTATGTCCAAAAAGTAGGGCTTTATCAATCCCCAAATACTCCAACAACTGATTCAGAATGTCCGCTTCTTGTTCCATATACGTTTCGTCACGCTTCGTATCACTAAACCCACATGATTTTCCATAGCCTTGACGGTCATAAATCAACACATTGCAGTTAGCCCAATCCCCTAATTTCTCTGGAAAATCACGCCATAATTCTATGCAACCCAGAGAGTCGTGAAGGAAAACGATGGTAGGACGATTGGGGATTGTACCTATTCTTTTGAATTCAAGATTCGCTAACTTCATTGATACGATTCTTTTTGAGTTGGGGTTTATAACGAAGCCAGGTTAAATATCATTCACTTTCTCACCCGCTTGCTTCACTTTCAATGCTTTTTTAGTCACTTTCAGGTCTTTGAAATAGCCAATTGTACCAATATCTACATACAATCCAACAAATCCTTTCTTATTGCTGCCCAGCATTTTTTCCACCACAAACGTTGAATATTTGGCATCGTTGATAAACATTTCGGCGGTTTCTCCATTGACTTCAATCCGCATTTTTATCCATTCATTGAGCGATACAGGGGCAGAACCTTCGTACGAACCTGCGGGGAATTTGTCTCGTAATGTCTGAAATTTGAAATCGGGATAGGCAAAATACTGCACCGTATGATTTCTGAACATTTGGTTATTTACTCTTCCTACTTTGGGGCGTACATAAATGGACTCCCAAGCCGAATCGTCTTCTTTGATTCTAAAATAAAGGCCAATAAATCCTGCAATGCCAGGGTAAGGGGCTGGATTTTGTAGTTGGCTATACATTTTTACTTCGATAGT
>JBGAVQ010000131.1:0-14686 GCA_044228045.1 Spirosomataceae bacterium | reverse complement strand
TAAACGTTCCCTTAAATTTTTCTTGGCCTGTCCATGTTGGAAAAAACGGTACTCGGTTATAACCCGTAGCCACCACTACCCGATCAGAACGAAAGGCATCGGTAGTTGTTTCTGTAATCCAAGCCTTACCATCTCGATAAATCCGCTTTACTTCTTGATTTAAAGTAGGCGTAATTCCCATCTCTTTTGCATAGTTTCCCCAATAGTTAATCAGCGTTAGGCGAGGTATGTATTCTGGATAATCGTCAGGAAATGGAAAGTGTGGTAGGTTGGAATGTTCTTTTGCTGTATGTAAACTAAGTCGGTCATAATGGCTGTACCAAGAGTTACCGATTCGGTCAGATTTTTCGAGTAACATAAAAGGAAGATTCATTTTTGTGAGTCTTCCTGCTACTGCCAATCCAGCCGGACCAGCTCCAATAATAAGCGTTGGGGTGTTATGTATTGCCATATTGCTATCTGAATCCAGTGTTCATATTTACCCATAGCAATATTACAATTTTTTTGACTGTTGGCAATCAATCCAAAACCTATTTAAAACAAAAAGCGTGACACAGCCAAACCATGTCACGCTTTTTATATTTGGTTGTTTGCCTCTAACTACTCAACGCCTCTGCACCACCAACAATCTCTAAAATCTCTTTGGTAATGGCAGCTTGACGAGAACGGTTGTATTCTAAGCGCAAGGCACGAAGCAAATCACCAGCATTTTCGGTAGCTTTGTCCATAGCCGTCATGCGAGCACCATGCTCCGAAGCATTTGATTCTAATACAGCCCGATACAATTGAATTTTCAAGCTCTTAGGAATCAACTCACTAACAATTTCATCTTCTGAAGGTTCAAAGATGTAATTGGTTTTAGTGCTTTGCTTTTTGGTTTCTTTTTTCTCAACAATAGGCAAAAACTGCTCAGTACGAAGTATCTGTGTAGCTACGTTTTTAAACTCATTAAAAACAATAACTACTTCGTCGTATTGTCCTTCTAAAAAGCCGTTCATGGCATCTTCGGCAGCAACACGCACTTTGGCAAAGCTCAGGTTCTGATATGTGTCTATGTATTTAGCATTGACTTTGTAACCTCTGCGTTGAAAAAACTCAGCTCCTTTTTTGCCAATTGGCATAATTTCAGCGTTGTTTTTGCCATAATGCTCTTCTATGTGGGCTGCGGCTGCTTTGGCAACGTTGGCATTAAAGGCACCACACAAACCCCTGTCAGAAGTAACCACAATAACGAGTGCTTTCTGAACCGTACGAACTTTACGATAAGGATTAGACTGTGCGGAATCGGCTCCTGCCGAAACTGTACCCAACATTTGAGTCAGTTTCTGAGCATAGGGGCGCATCTGAAACATATTCTCTTGAGCACGACGCAGTTTGGCAGCCGAAACCATTTTCATGGCTTTGGTGATTTGCTGAGTCGAATTCACCGAGGCAATTCTTATGCGGACTTCTTTTAATGAGGGCATTTTATCTTTATGATAGAATGTGTAAATAATGGAATGATAGAATGAGCAGGTGTGTTGGTTACATTTACAAAGTGATTATGATAATTATTCTATCATTCACCCACCCCGTCATGCTATCATTCAAAATTATGCTGCGTATTTTGCTGCTAATTCGGTAGCAACTTTTTTAACTACGTCTGTTTGAGCGGCATCTAATTTACCTTTTTGGAGGCCGTCAAGCACTTCACGGTATTGAGCGCTCATAATTAGAGCAAATTCTTTCTCAAACTCTTTCACTCTATTTACAGGCACTTTGTCAATCAATCCATTAGTTGAAGCATAAATAATTGCTACTTGCTGCTCAACAGTAACAGGCGAATATTGTGCTTGCTTCAAGATTTCGAGGTTACGACGACCACGCTCAATGGTCAGCTTTGTAGAGGCATCTAAGTCAGAACCAAACTTAGCGAAGGCTTCCAATTCACGGAACTGCGCTTGGTCAAGTTTGAGTGTACCTGCTACTTTTTTCATTGACTTAATCTGAGCATTACCTCCTACCCGTGACACCGAAATACCTACGTTGATAGCTGGACGAATACCTGCGTTGAACAGGTTAGACTCCAAGAAAATCTGTCCGTCGGTAATAGAAATTACGTTGGTTGGAATATACGCCGATACGTCACCTGCTTGGGTTTCAATAATTGGTAATGCCGTGAGTGAACCTCCACCTTTTACCACTTTTTTGAGTGATGGTGGCAAGTCGTTCATGTTAGCGGCCAGTTCGTCGTTGTTGATTACTTTGGCGGCACGCTCCAGCAAGCGGCTGTGTAGATAGAACACGTCACCGGGGTAAGCCTCACGTCCTGGAGGGCGGCGAAGCAACAACGAAACGGTACGGTAGGCTACAGCTTGCTTAGAAAGGTCATCGTAGATAACCAAAGCTGGGCGACCAGTATCACGGAAATATTCACCAATAGCCGCACCCGTAAACGGTGCAAAGAATTGCATTGGTGCGGGGTCAGATGCACCAGCTGCTACTACTACGGTATAGTCCATAGCACCAGCTTTGCGAAGCGTTTGTTCTACTTGCTTAATGGTAGAGGCTTTCTGCCCACAAGCTACATAGATACAATAAACGGGCTGACCTTTTTCGTAAAATTCTTTTTGGTTAATAATGGTATCAATCGCCACAGCGGTTTTACCAGTTTGGCGGTCGCCAATGATCAATTCACGTTGGCCACGGCCAATCGGAATCATGGCATCAATGGCCTTGATACCTGTTTGAAGAGGCTCAGTAACTGGCTGACGGAAAATCACACCGGGTGCTTTGCGCTCAATAGGCATCTCGTAAAGATCACCAGTGATAGGGCCATTGCCATCAATTGGCTCACCAAGGGTGTTTACTACACGGCCAACCATGCCATCACCTACCTTTACAGCGGCGATTTCGTTGGTGCGTTTTACGGTGTCACCTTCTTTGATTTCTGAAGACTCCCCAAGCAATACGGCCCCTACGTTGTCTTCTTCGAGGTTGAGTGCCAATGCTTTTAGGCCATTTTCAAAAACAATCAATTCGCCGGCTTGTACTTTAGAAAGCCCATAGATACGAGCCACACCGTCACCGATTTGGAGCACGGTGCCTACCTCTTCGAGTTCAGCTGCCGACTTAGAGCCTGAAAGCTGCTCTCGGAGTATCGCTGAAACTTCGTCTGGTTTGACAGAAACCATAATGTCGTTATTGGTTATGTTATTGGTTACTTGCGGAGGGGAAAATGCTGTGAAGCAAGCCCTTGAATTCGGGCGCAAAATTACGGAGGAAATTTCACAATTCCATTTTAAAACAAAGAAATTGTCGTAAAAGATTAGATTTTTTTGAGGCGAATATTTTCATGTATCTTTGTTTTGACTTGGGTAATTGCTGTGTCAATCTATGAAATATTTACTTCTTCCTATTGTTTGGCTCCATTCACTAATTTTAATAGCCCAAAATGACCCAATTTCTATTGCTTCGGCCCGAATCAAAGCCATTAACACCATTGTAACAGTAGCTGGCAGGGTAACTGTCGGAAACCAATTTGGTAACTTGGTATATATTCAAGACGCAACGGGAGGAATTCCTTTGTTTGGTACAGGCATTGCCAATGCGCTCGAAATTGGCGATTCTGTGCTTGTAAAAGGGCCTATAAATACCTTTAATCAACAGCTTCAGATTGGAACGTCTGGACAACTATTTACCAAGGTCAATGTTCCTAAAAAGACACTTTCGCCCAAGCTAATTTCCCTCAGCGAACTCTCAGCCTACGAAGGGCAATTAGTTAGTATCCAGAATATTAGCTTTTCAGAAAAAGGCTTTGTTTTTACGCCTAATTCTAATTATGTGGTTAGTACCGGGGCAGTTTCGGGCGAGTTACGCATCAATACTAACACCAATTTAGTGGGTAGAACCAAACCCCAAACTGCCTTTACAGCAAGTGGTGTAGTAGGGCGATTCAACAATATCTATCAACTACTCCCTCGGTTTACTGAAGACTTGCCCGGCACGTTGCTTTATACTGTTCGTGTGGCAGATCGAAGTAAAACATTCAACGTAGCCGCATGGAACCTCAACTGGTTTGGCAATCTGTCTTACGGACCAACGGACGAAGCTTTACAACAAGCCAATGTCAAACGAACCCTCGATAGCCTTCGGGCCGATGTGTTTGTGCTGTCTGAGGTTGCCAATCTACCTGCTTTTCAGCAACTTATCAAGCAAATGAATGGATACAAAGGCTTTTGTACTTCAGCGGTTTCTATGGTAGGGAATCTTGACGATGCCCAGCGGGTTTGTTTTCTGTACCGAACAGCCGTGGTTGATTCGATTAGTGCAAAACCACTGCTTAAAGGAGCTATTAACCTTCCTAATTATCCCGAAAATAACCCTCAACGATTCTGGGCTACGGGGCGGCTTCCTTTTTTGTTTGTGTGCGATGCTACCATCAATGGCATCAAGAAACGATTGCATTTAATAGGTATTCATGCACGGGCTAACGCAGGTGGAAGTACAGCAACCCTTGCCGAACGAGAATTGCAATACCGCCAGCGTCGTTACGACGTAGAAGTGCTGAAAGATTCGTTAGATACTCAATATGGAAATGCAAATGTGCTGTTGGCAGGCGACTACAACGACGACGTGGACGAAACAGTATCAGAAATTACTTCTACGAAAGAATCAAGTTATCTCAAATTTGCAAGTGATACAACTAATTACCAGATAGTTACAAAAACATTAAGTGAGACAGGCTTTAGAACTTACCTATCTTTTGACAATGTAATTGACCACATTAGTATTTCAAAAGCCCTAAAAACAAGTTATGTCAAAAATTCAGCAGGGGTTGAGTTACCCTTTCGATATCTGGCCAATTACACCACTACTACGTCTGACCATCTACCTGTGGTAGCAAGTTTTCAGTTTTTACCACCAATTACATCGGTTTCTGAACCAACAGACGGGGAGCTAATCGTTTTCCCGAATCCGAATAATGGACTTCTTCAATGGAAAAGCCCAGACCAAGTAAAGGAGGTCAATGTTTATAATTTACAAGGAGATTTACTTTTTACGCACCAAACAACAGAAAATCAACTCCTTGATATTCAGAATCTTTCCACTGGGCTTTACATTATAGCACTAAAAACAATGAAGAAAAAGTACAGCGAAAATTAGTCATAAAACGTTGATTACTGCCCTGCCGAAAGATTATCTTGATTGAGTAGCTTAGTTAAATCGCCACTTTTCAAGATGGCATCGTCGCTAATAGAATAGAAGATACTATTTAGTTCTATAATATGGCGGTTGATGTGATGTATGGCATACTTGGGCGAAATGATAGAGTCTTGACCTTGTTCAATTTTAATGTAAATTGGTTTTTCGGTGTCTTTATCGCTCATCAAATACTTGCCCGACGTAGTGAGGTAATCATAAATTTCGACTTGTATGCCTTTGTATTCATGAAAAAACTTGAGGTTATTCTCCGCATTTTTTTTCAGGTCAAATACATTCAAAACGGAACCGTACAAGGTGGTAAAAACACCCAGCGTGACAAAAAATGCTTTAAGACTTGACGTGGTAGCTTTCCAGCCTATGTTGGCAATATAAGCCAGAAGCCCACCAACCAACACCGACGTAATCATACCACAGGTAACAATTGCGAAATACAAGGCAAAAAAACGCTCTACCATTCGCTCGTGGTAGTTTTTTCTTGCCTGCAGGTATTGATACTGATTATGGAGCGTGGCTTCGTATGCTGGCAGCATGAAGGTCGTTTTGGTAGCATCTGCCATTTTATTTCTATCAATATGGTGTGCCATTGTAGTATCTGCTTTATGAAAAAAAGCAGCATAATCATGATTAAACCTACACTTTGAAAAAAAATGAATCCCTAAAAACAAGAAAAGGTTAAAAACTATACAAAAGCCTACCATAGCCTTTTGAGAACCACTTTGATAGATTTTTTTTAGAAAATTCCATATATTTTCCATTAGCCAAGTATTTAGAAGGTATAACTTGGCAAAAATGACAGAAAAAAATCAGTTATTTTAGCGTAAAAACACCTGATTATCAGTCCACATCTATTCATTTTGCAAGATGTTGTACGAAATTGAATCATGTAAGGTCGTTTATACATCAAACGTAGCAACAGCGTCATTAAAAATAAACTAAAACAAGATTCTTCGTGGGTTTTCGTTATTGTTTTCACGAACTAATCCAAAAAAATCATATTTTCGCACATTCACGTTCAATAATCCCCATTCATGAAAAAAACAGTATTGCTTTTATTAGTTTTTGCACCTTTTATTGCGTTTAGTCAATCAAAACCTGCACCCAAAACAACACCAAAAAAGCCCGCTACTACCGCCGCTACACCGGCCAATTCCTTAAAAAACCAAGTAGATTCGGTGAGCTATGCCATTGGATTGAGCATTGCTCACAACCTCAAATCACAAGGCTTTGACAACGTAAACCTTGCTGCTTTACAAAAAGCAATGGACGAAACCCTCAAAGGAAAACCAACAAGTATTGACCCCATGCAAGGAAACGCCATCATACAGCGTTATTTCCAAGAGTTACAGTCTAAAAAATATGCTGCTGTAAAAGGGGCAAGTGAAAAGTTTTTGGCAGATAACAAAACCAAGCCTGGTGTTGTTACTTTAGCTGATGGCCTGCAATATCAAGTAATGAAAGCAGGCGATGGTCCAAAACCAACACCTTCAGACAAAGTAAAAGTACACTACCACGGCACGTTGATTGACGGAACTGTTTTTGATAGCTCTGTTAATAGAAATGAACCTGCTGTTTTTGGGGTTACGCAGGTGATTCAAGGATGGGTAGAGGCGCTTCAATTGATGCCTGTTGGCTCAAAGTGGAAGTTGTTTATCCCGTACAATTTGGCCTATGGTGAGCAGGGTACAGGAGGAATCCCACCGTTTTCAGCATTAGTTTTTGAAGTAGAATTATTGGGAATTGAGAAGTAAATAAGCATTTTCGTACACTATTTTTTGTGCACCTTAGATTAACTATGCTATGAAAAAGTATTTTTTGAGTTTTTTGCCATTTTTGCTACTGAGCTTAGACCAAGGTTCTACTCAATCTGCAAAAGCCCAGCCTAATCCAGGCGACTTAGTTCCTTCTGTTTCACAAGCACAAGTGAGCAAGTTTGTTACGCAAATACTGACCAGCTATCATTACCGAAAAATCAATCTGGGTGATTCACTCTCTTCGAAAGTCTATGATAATTACCTCAAATTCATGGACAATGGCAAAAATTACCTACTTGCCTCAGATGTACAAGGGTTTGAAAAATACCGTTACAACCTCGACGACTACCTACGCCAAGGTGACTTAACGGCGGCTTTTGATATGTACAATACACTGTTGCATCGCATTAAGGCACGCAATCAGTTTGTGTCGGCACACTTAGACAAACCCTTTGATTTCTCGAAAGATGAATCGTTTGAAACCAATCGAGAGAAGGCAGACTGGGCAAAATCAGAAACTGAATTAGACGACATTTGGCGTAAAGTTCTTAAAAATCAAGCACTTGAACTCAAATTAAGTAACAAAGCCGATACTTCTATAGTCAAGCTACTCAAAGACCGCTACAAGCTTTTTGACAAGCAAATTGCCAAAGTAAAAAGCGAAGACGTGTTTAATTCTTTCATGAATTCGTTCACCGAAAGTGTTGATCCGCACACGGCCTATTTTATTCCGAAAACAGCCAGTAACTTCAACATGGAAATGAACCAATCATTTGAAGGCATTGGTGCTACCCTACGAAATGAAGGCGATTTTGTGAAAGTGGTGGATCTACTACCTGGCCCAGCCATGAAAAGTGGCATTGTGCAAAAAGAAGATAAACTTTTAGCTGTAGGACAAGGCGACAACGGCCCTATGGTGGACGTAGTAGGCTGGTTTACAGACGAGGTAGTACAGCTAATTCGTGGTCCAAAAGGAACTACGGTTCGCCTAAGTTTGCGTGGAGCCGATGCCTTACCTGGCGCACCAGCCAAAGAGGTTAAGTTGGTTCGTGACAAAATTAAGATTGAAGAGCAACGAGCAAAAGCTGAGGTTGTGCCTATTACAGAAAACGGCAAAACATATCAGTTAGGTGTGATTTCACTCCCATTGTTTTACAGAGATTTTGGCGGGGCTTCTCGCCGTGAGAGCGATTACAGCAGTACCACTCGTGATGTGCAGAAACTAATTCAAAAAATTACTGCTGAGAACAAAATTGATGGTATTGTGATGGACTTGCGCAACAACGGAGGTGGTTCGCTCGTAGAGGCCATTAACCTGACTGGTTTGTTTATTACACAAGGGCCGGTAGTGCAAGTTCGTGATGCCGACGGAGCCGTAGAGATTGACAAAGATGACGACCCAAACGTAGTTTATAATGGCCCATTAGCCGTACTGGTCAATCGTTTTAGTGCTTCGGCATCTGAGATTTTTGCAGGGGCTATTCAAGACTACCACCGAGGCATTGTAGTTGGTGAACAAACATTTGGCAAAGGTACTGTGCAAAGTATGATTGACCTTACCAATTTCTTACCAAAAGATGTAGAAAAGCCAGGACAATTAAACTTGACCAGGGCCAAGTTTTATCGCATTACGGGTAGCAGCACCCAGCACAAAGGCGTAACACCAGACGTGCAATTACCATCTGGCTTTGATGCCGACAAATTTGGCGAAAGTGCCGAGGCAAGTGCCTTGCCGTGGGATCAAATCAAACCCACTTCGTTTAGTGCATACAGCGATGTTGATGACAAAATTTTGACCAAAATTCGGGATAACTATTTGCAACGCCTTAAAACTGATCCTGAACTCAAAAAATTAGCCAGTGATTTTGCAGAGTTCAAAAAAGCCAGAGAAAAAACAGTGGTTTCGTTGCAAGAGGCCAAACGCCGACTTGAACGTGAAGAACAAGAGAAAAAACGGGTTGCTCTTAACAAATCTACCGCAGGAGCTGCCTCGGCTGTTTCGGACGATGACACCGATAGTACTGATAATAGAACCGCCAGTGCCAGCACGCCCAAGTCGAAGTTGGATAAGGACGTTTATCTCAAAGAATGTGGCAAAGTATTGGCTGATTTAATTGCCACTCGTAAACAGTAAGCTATTTCCTTCACAGTTCCTTGATAGTGGGGTGTTTCCAAATGGGAACATCCCTTTTTTGTAATTTTTACGTGATTGGAACATTCAAACGCCATAAAATTGTTACCAGTGCATAAAATGACTCCCCCATGAAACAAATCGGCGAACGCATCCGGCAATTACGTCAGCAGAAAGGGTTTTCACAAGAAAACATGGCTGACCAACTCAACATTTCAACTACGGCTTACGGCGATATTGAACGAGGAAAAACTGATGTGACGTTGTCTCGCCTGTATAAAATTGCAGAAGTTTTAGGGACTGGATTAGCTCCAATTTTAGGTATTTCAAGGCAAGAAGAAGAAGAACGGCTACACCTGCAAACCAAGATTGAGGTGCTAAATTTGGAACGAGAGGAATTGCTACGTCACAACGAACAGCTACGAGTACAGCTTGAAAAACAAGTAGCCATTGAACTGGTTCGTCAGATAAAACGGAATAGAATCGGATTTTGAGTAAACAAAAAGAGGTGTGGTTAAAACCACACCTCTTTTCTATACTATTGGCTATACCTATTCACTATCTTCTGTTGAGTCAGCCACCGCCAGTTTTTTAAACTCGTCAGCTTCTACAGGCTTCATTTCAACTTTGGCTTGCTGTTGAATCACATTCATCACTTTATCTACATACACACGGTTAAAGACGTTCCGATAGTTATCACCATTTTTTTCTTTGAGGTAGTTTTGTGCTACTCGTTTGATAATATCGTCCATGCCACCATTGTCGCCACCATACATACCAAACTGCGCCCTAATCATGCTTTCGGCAGTGGCTTCAATTTCTTCGGCAGCTACATTTACATTGGCAGCCTCAGCTACACGGTTACGAATGAGTGTCCAACGCAAATCCTTCGCAAATTTATCGTAGTCTTTTTCAATGTCCTCGTCTGAGAATTTTTCTTCGTTGGCTTGCTTCAACCAACGCTTCAAAAAATCATCGGGGAGCTCGATGCTAATGTTGTCGAGCAACATTTTTTGCAAGTCGTCTTTCAACAAAAAGTCTGCTTCACGGCGGTAATTATCTTGAATAATACTGGTGAGTTCGGCACGGAATTCTTCTTCTGAGGAAACTTTACCAGCTCCTAATACTTTATCAAAAAATTCTTGGTCTAATTCAGCCTCCTTATGGCGTGTAATGTCCTCAATTTCAAACGAATACTCGCCTTGCATAGCCTGTGCTTCTTCGGCATTTTTGCTGGTTGCCAATTCCAATGAGCGTGGCTCTTTGAACAACTGCTGAATATCAAACGTAAGCCCTTCGCCTTTCTTGGCACCTACAAACAGTTTGAGGGCTTCTTCCGTTAATTGCTTGGTTGGAATCCCTGTTTTTTCTTTGTAATCACCCTGAATCAGTTGACCATAAACCAAATCACCTTCTGCCACTTCTTCAGCGTGGTCATGGCCACCAAAGCGTACTTTTAGGTCTTCGATGGTCTTGTTGACATCTTCTTCTGTGGCTTGAATCTCGTAAGCTGTTACGGTAGGTAATGACGCAAAATCAACGTCAAAATCAGAGGCTAAACCAAGGTCATACTCAAACTCAAACTCTTTTTGAGTATCAAAATCAATTTCGTTTTGACTTTGGTTTGGTAGTGGGTCGCCTACTACGGGGAGTTTGTTGTCACGAATATAATCGTTGATAGCATGGCCCAATAGGTGGTTCACTTCTTCTACAATAAAGCCTTTGCCGTAGAGTTTTTGGACTAAGCCTGTGGGCACTTTACCCGGGCGAAAGCCTTTCATTACTACTTTTTGGCTGTATTCTTTGATTTTTTTATCTACTTTGGGTTGGTAATCGGCCTGAGTGAGAGCTACTTTGAGCAAGGCATTGGTTGAATTGCTTTTTTCTAACGTAACGTTCATGATGTGTAGTCGTAAATCGTAAGTTTTTAGTTGTAAGTGCTTGATATTGAGCAATATTACTAACTAAGGATTGAACAAAAATGGGAGAAAATATACAAAAATAAAACCCTCAAAACCGATGGAGTATTGAGGGCTTATCATCCAGCAGATGTTTGATTACTTAACTACCAACTGCCCACTGTGTACGGGCGGGGAGACTCGAACTCCCATGCCTTGCGGCGCCAGATCCTAAGTCTGGTACGTCTACCAATTTCGCCACGCCCGTAAATTGGAGTGCAAAATTACAAATTAGAAACAAACTCTCAAAATATTATTGAAAAATCTATCTTGTTTTTTAAAAAATAGCTTTTAAACACAGGGGGAGGAAAGGATTTAATAGCCCGATATTTTACCAAACCAAATTGCTCGCTGTATTCTATCCACTAACGGCTGCACTCACGCCCGTGCCGCCCTGCGTTGGGCTTTGGGCAGCATGGTCGGGAGTGCTTTGTTCTCGGTTTTATTAGTCTTCGGAGATTTTCCCATTTGTATCTTCTTCTTCAACGATTTTTTCGTCCTCCGACAACTGGATGCTTTCAATATCTTCAATTGAAATTTCTAAGTCTTCAAGAGCATCCTTGATTTTTTCATAGTGAGAAAGCGTAAATAAAAATTTAAACATTCTTTCAGTTGTCTTTTCCTCGTTATTGGCAACTTCAACCTGCTTTTCAACAAACTGATTCAAGAATTTAAATGTTTTAATTATTATTTCTTTTTCACCCTTTTCATACGTTTTAATAATTTGCTTATTGACATTGATTTTTTCGCCAAATTTTGCCTTCAAATATTTTGTAAAGGCAACATTGAAGAGGGCTAATAAGTGGTACAAATTTGTACGGAACGAAAATTCGTAACTTCTATCCAGACGAGTGTAAACTGTATCAAAAACATAAAAAGCACATAGCATATCTTCAAAAGAAGTGTCTTTATTGAAGATTTTTTCATAAAGTCCTTCCTTGTGTTCTCTATGCGAGATAAAATTTAGGTCTTTGTTTGTCTTAGAACGCTGAGTGTGATTCTTCAATACACTAACAGGGTCTTGCAGATGGTAGGCTAAATACACATTTGCAAAGACGTAATTGGGTACCTCTGTAATATCATCTGGCGTTTCTCTAAATTCATCTCGTCTTTTTTCATACCATATTTTTGTCTGGTATGATGCGTTTTGCAACATCACTTGGATATCATCATTTGCACAAAAGTCTCTGTCATTTACAGGGTTTTGGGAATTCGTAAACCTTGTTACATTCAAGTCAAAATCCTTACCGCCTGATTTGAGCAAACGAAGCGTGACGAGTGCTTCACTATCCATTTGAATGCGCTTGGTAGGCGAAGCATTTTTATATGCTCGATAGATTGAGTAAACCGTTTGCGCTCCATTGATAATCTGTAAACCAGTTAAGTTTACGGTAATAGCATTCTTTCCAATTGCAGGAAGAAGATATGTAATCGCTGTTATTCCATTATTATAATACCAAAAATACGCAGGGTTCTCTACGGCGGTTTTTTCAATTTCTTCGTTAAATTGTGATTGAATTAATGGATTTCGGACATTTTTATAAAATAAAGCGAAACCATATTTCTCGAAAAGGTCAAAAACGCTCTTGGGTCTGAGCAAAACCATGTATGCTTCAAAAGGCTTTTCAATTTTTATAAAGTTTCCGCTTTTTTGTGCAAATTCAATGATTACGGGGCTTTCCTCTGGATTTTGGTAATTTTCAAGAGGGTTTATTGGTTCAATTTTTTTAAACCTACGGTCTATATAATCTATTTTTATTCTATTTATATCTATTACTTCAAATTTTGTTTTTTCATCATTGTTTTTAAAAGAATTAATATTATCGTCCGCTCCGCCTTTGTATTGAGACAAACTTAGAAATATGAATTTGACCTCGCCATTTGACTTCAAATGAACATCTAATTCCTCTAATTTTTTTTGTAATTTCTCATTTACATTTTGCTTTTCTCCACGTAATATTGTCTCGAAATCATTAAGAGCCTTTAAAATTTCGTCTTTATCAGTTTCCTTTTCGGAATTATCTGCATTATTCCATTTAGATTGTACGACATAGAATATTTTATTGCCTTGATTATCAATATTATCAAAGACAATGTCGCACGAACTGTCATTATCACCGTCGGTAATAAAGTTTGAGTAATTGCTAATCCTTCCGTAAAAATCAAGAAACCAAATTAAAAGGGCATAGGATTTTTGATTATTGATAGCACTTTTATGCTTCTTGATAAATTGGTCATCTTTGTACTTATTTAGAAGTACATCAATTTCAGAGTCAATTAGTTTATAGAAATCTTTCGTAATCATTTTTTAACTTTTTACGCAAAGTTAGTAGTATTTTTATTTTTTTAGTTACCGAGAACAACCGTATTCCCGCAAGATTGCGGGAATACCCATTACCTACGCAATAGTAAAAAAATAGAGGCAAAAAAACTATTTAAGGTAGAATTACTTTGTAAATAATTGATTATTAGCTGATTGATAGTTTAAAAGTTTAAGTTATCAATTGGACTTTTTATCTTTTCTGTCCCTTTTTTAGTGATATGAGTATAAATCTCTGTCGTTGCAGCAGAGTAATGCCCAAGCAGTTCTTGTATATACCTAAAATCCACTCCATTCTCTAAGAGATGTGTCGCAAAACTATGCCTTAGCGGATTGCTGGATAAGTTTCAGTGTCTTTTCTGGTAGATTTCATTTCTGCCCCGTGCCAATCACATTACTTGGTGGTGGTGTGGGCAAGATACTCGTTCCGTATTCATCGGCACCAAGGTCGGGTTTGCCGCTGCGAGAGCCGCCGTCGTAGTCTTTGGTAATCAGGCTCAATACTTGCCCTACTTTGATGCACGGGCTGTTGGCATTGAGGTGATATTGTGCGCTAAGTAGCGGGTCACCTTCGGTGCTGTTGGCATCAAAACCTGTGGCGGCTTTCCATTGTGCAAAACTCAGGTCGGAGGTTTTGCGGTTTTCGTAAATGGCTTTGGCATTGCCCAAGCGGAAGTAGCGATTGTAGTTAATTTCATTGTTGCCCGTTAGCGATTCGGCCTTGTCGTCGTCGTTGTAGCGGATGCGTATCATGGCACGGTCGCCAGTTTGGGCCTGCACAAAAATATTGTTGAGTACCTTCACGTCTCGGCAAGGCGGTGTTAGTAATTTGCCATTGTTGCCCACGTAGGTTTCACCTCGGCTAATGTACAAAGCTCCGTAGGTTTCGCTTGCTACGTTCACAAAAGTATTGTTGTAAACCTGTGAGCGCACGGCTGCAAACAACCCCACGCCGCCCCACTTGGCATTCACTACTATGTTGTTACGGATGATGATGTCAAAACTTTCTGTATAGTCTTTGTTGTCTTTGTCAAACCATTCTTCGTCGGTATCGGTATTGCCCGCACAAATGCCCATTTCGCCACAATTCATAATCAGATTATTCTCAATCACACAGTCTTTTGCACCACCTTTGGCATAAAGTCCGTTGGTAGCAATGTCGTGAAAATAGCAGTTGCGCACCACCATACGAGGGCCGTTTACGTTGTCAATGCCCTCGGCGTTGTCGGCAGTAACATTGGCAATGCCCACCCCCGAGCGATAGATTTCGCAATTAAGCACCTGAATATCAGCACATCCGGGTACTATCTTAATACAGTCT
>JBGAVQ010000130.1:0-14684 GCA_044228045.1 Spirosomataceae bacterium | reverse complement strand
GTTCTTCCGTGAAGACAACTATGAATTCTTGTCCACTTACAACAACACATTTGGCGCACTCAGTGTAGATGTAAACGTTGGTGCGAACATACGCAAAGAACTGAGCCGAGCAGTAGATATGAGTACAAAAACAGGCTTAGTTGTGCCAGATTTGTATGCCATTACCAACTCTGTTGATGTAATTAACTACAGCAACAGCCGTAGTGCCAGAGAAGTACGCAGTGTATATGGACGTGCCTCACTTGGCTATAAGGATTTTGTGTTTTTAGAAGGTTCGGCTCGTAACGACTGGAGTTCGACACTTCCAGACGGTGCCAATTCTTATTTCTATCCATCTGTTGGTGGTAGTTTTATCATTAGTGAATTCACCAAAGATGCCGTACCAGTTCTTTCCTTTGCCAAGCTAAGAGCAAACTGGGCACAAGTAGGCTCAGATTTGTCAGCCTATCAAAACGCCCTATACTATTCAGTGGGTACTGTAAAGTATGGTACCAATATCTTGATGGGTACACCCAATACTTTGCCTAACGAGAGCATCAAGCCATCTTTGTCGTCATCTTATGAAGGAGGCCTTGATTTGAAATTCCTCAAAAATCGGATTAGTTTCTCTGCCACCTATTACAAGGAGAATAAAATCAATGAAATCTTGACAGTACAAGTACCTGGTGCCAGTGGGTTTACCTCTCGCCTCATCAATGCTGGTCGAATAGAACGCAATGGTGTTGAACTCCAATTAGAAGCTACTCCAGTTGTAACAAACGATTTTAAATGGGATGTGTCTGTAAACTTTGCTAAAAATAAGTCCAAAGTGGTAGAGTTAACAGAGGGGATTTCAACCTATACATTAGGAAATCCTTCTTTTTCACAAGTTATTTTAGTCCATAAAGTGGGAGAGGAATGGGGACAATTGCGTGGGTTCAAAATCAAGAGAATTAACGGTGAACCAATCATTAACGCTGATGGTACCTATGCCTTTGAAAGAGACCAGTACTTTGGTAGTGTGTTGCCTTCGTTTACTGGTGGAGCATTTACCAGCTTAACTTACAAAAACATTTCGTTGACACTTTCGCTTGACTTCCAAAAGGGAGGTAAATTCTACTCATTGTCGGATATGTGGGGTAAATATTCAGGTTTGTTAGAAGAAACAGCCGCTATCAACGACAAAGGCAAAAATGTACGTGAACCGGTGGCTGATGGTGGAGGTGTAAAAGTGGTAGGCGTAAATGCCAACGGTGAAAAGGTGGAAACCTATGTAGGAGCTTACGATTACTACCACCAGTTTTATGGACGTGCTGCTGACTTTAACGTTTTTGATGCTTCTTACTTAAAAATTCGTGAAATAAATGTTGGCTATAACATCCCCGTCAAAAAAATCGGCTCACTAAGTCGCTATGTACGCAATGCTTCAGTTTCATTTATTGCCCGTAACCCTTGGATTATCTATGTGGCCAATCGCAACATTGATTCAAGTGAAATTTCAGCAAGTTATGGCGAAAACGGCCAATTATTTGGCACATCGTCTTATGGTTTCAACATCAAACTTGGTTTCTAATTAGCAAGCAACCTTAACGAAAATTCATCATGAAAAACATAGCAAAAAAACTCGTTTATGGCCTAATGGCGGCAGGAATGCTAACAGCCTGTGACCCCTCAGATTTTGGGGATTTGAACGTAAACCCCAATGCCACCAAAACACCTGTAACCTCAGCCTTGCTGACTAACGTGCTGTCTGGTATTTATTCAAACACCAGTTTTTATACCGAGCGGTGTTTGTACGCCCAATATCTGTCAAATAGTCAATATCCTGAAGGTTCTCAATATCAAACTATTACGGCAGATTTTAGTGGGTATTACTCAGGGTCTGGTTATGATTTGCAAAACATCATCAACATCAATACCGACGAAGCGACCAAAAGTTTAGTACTGGCAAACGGTTCTAATAATAACCAAATAGCTGTTGCTAAAATTTTGAAAGTGGCATTGTTTTCGGTGGTGACCGATACCTGGGGAGATGTGCCATACAGCGAGTCCATGAAAAAGTTGCCTACGCCTAAATACGACACACAACAGGCTATCTATCAAGCGTTTTTTAAAGAATTGAAAGAAGCTGTAGCCCAGTTTGACAATGGCAAAGCTGTAACAGGCGATATTCTATTTGCAGGTAATGCAGCCAAATGGAAAAAATATGCCAACTCACTACGGATGATACTGGCCTTGCGCTTATCAAAAGTAGATCCAGCAACAGGTAAAGCAGAGTTTGCCGCAGCCTTAGCCGACCCAGCTGGCTATGTAGCGACCAATGCTGATAATGTAGTATATGCTTTTTTGGATAACAACGATTTCCGCAACCCTTGGCAAGCCACCTGGGACGGGCGAGACGATTTTGGCGTAAGTGACGTATTTATCAAAGCCTTAGAAGATAGAGCCGATCCTCGAATAGCTCCTTTTGCCGATAAAACAGCCGCTGGGGTTTATGTGGGCATTCCGTATGGCTTACGGCGTGATTTATTGATACAATGGACAAATAAAAATCCGCAGTATTCACGCCCCAGTGTAGCGAAATTCCGGACAAAAAATGCACCGGGCTATATCATTACAGCAGCACAAATGCTATTAACCAGAGCCGAAGCCGCCCAAATAGGATGGACGACTGAGGATGCCTCAAAACTATACAACGATGCAATCAAGGCATCATGGGAGCAGTGGGGTGTGTATGATGCAGCAAACTACACCAAATACATTAGTGACCCAGCCAATGATTTGAAGTCAACTACAGGCAAGGCATTGGAAAAGATAGGAAATCAGAAGTGGATAGCCTTGTATCCGAACGGCCAAGAGGCCTGGTCGGAGTGGCGGCGGACGGGTTATCCAGCACTAACACCTACCCCTTATGCTGTAAATGTGAGTAAGCAAATTCCTCGCAGGTATGGCTACCCGGCATCAGAGGCTACGCTCAACAAGGCAAGTAATGCCGAGGCGGTAGCACGCATACAAGGAGGTGACACCCACGATGGCCGTGTTTGGTGGGATAAACAATAAAGTTTGGTTAAGATTGTAGAATGTAAAATTAAAATGGGCATCAGTTGATGCCCATTTTTTGTTGATTTTATAGTAAAACTTAATCCTTCTTTTTGTTGAGATTCATGGCCTTAAACATCCAGTCGGGTAAGGGTTTAGATAAGTCCCGTTTACGGAGATTGAAGAAAAATCTTAATTTTTTGATAATGGTGATGCGGTACGTTTCAACAAACTCAATGAGTGTGCCGTCTGGATCTTCAATGTAAGAAAAACGACCTGCAGCATCGCCCATGTCGAAACTATTGGCACTATCCACCGTAAACGGAAAGCCATGCTCAGCGCAGGTTGCTTTGAGGGCGTCCATGTGGGCCACTTCAAAACAGACGTGAATAAAACCTAAATCTCCCCAAAAGCGATTCTTGAAAATTTTAACAGGCTCTCGATCAAGTGCCTGAAAGAGTTCGAGTTGTGTGTGTCCCAGCACTCGGCTAAAAGCACCTTTTCGGGCTGTTGAATGACCTAATAACACTCGCCTGAAAGTTCCATTGCCACCAGCAAGTGAGTTGAGGTCATCAAAACTTCCAGATTTGTCGTAAATAATCTGGTCGTAACCAAGTATTTCTTGATAGAGTTTTAATGATTTTTCGATGTTACTGACACCAAGTAAAGCACCATAAATTCCACCAGTGGGTTTATTACCTTTACCAAACCATTGGGTTGCCTCAACCAATTGAAAAACATTGCCTAATTCGTCTTTTACATAAAAAACCTTATCTCCATTTGGTAATTGACTTATTGTATCGGGCAATTGTTTCATCCCTTTTTCACGAAAGAATTCAAGGGTTTGTTCAATATTATAGCATTTTACTTTTGCCGCAAAAACGCCAAAATCTCCTAATTTGGGTTGGTGTTGGGGAGCTTGTGGTTTATTATCTACAAACTGCCAAACCTCAAATCCACCACCGCCTCCTTGCATATTAAAAGCCATGACAGCATGCCTTTTGCGGGCTTCTCCTCCAGTATATGGTGTCATTAGGCTGGCTATGGCTTTGTCGTCCAGTATGGGTACATCCACCCCAAAGAATTTACGATAAGAAGCCCATGACTTATAGGCATCAGTTACTCCGATGCCTATCTGTAAAATTCCACAAATCAAATAGTGATTAGACATGTAAAGAAGAAAAATATAAATGAAGTGGCAAAGTGCAAATTTTATTTGGTTTTTCCATCGTGTAGCAAAAGATTATGCACTGCTTTTGCAGCATCAACGGACTAATTTAAAAACACAAAAAAGCATTGTCATTTACTGCCAATGCTTTTTTGGAGTTATTACAATGCTATTTTCTTTCAAAACTTACTTGCACTAAGGTACTTATAACTGATTTCGATGCTCTCCAATGGTGGCCGTTTGCAAACATCTTGCTCTACATAAAAGTGCTTAACTCCTGCTGATTTAGCCGCCGCAAAAATTCGTTTGAAATCAATTGTGCCACGTCCTACCTCAGCAAAGGCTTTTTCGGGGCTATTTTCAATGTCTTTGAGATGCCAAAGGGGGAATCGCCCAGCATGTTTTTTCATAAATGCCACAGGGTCAAAACCCGCTCGTGTAATCCAGTACATATCCAACTCCATTTTTACCAAGTTTTTGTCAGTACCGCCCAACAAAATATCAATCGGATACTGTCCTTCGAGGCTTTGAAACTCAAAATCGTGGTTATGATAACAGAACTGAAGCCCACTTTTTTGGCAAACTTCGGCTGACTTGCTAAATAGTTCTGCAAACTTCTTGTAATCGTCTAATTTTTTGCGTTCGTCTGGAAACAAATAGGCACAAACCATGTATTGATGTCCCATTTCGGCAGCATCTTCTACGGCTTTTTCCCAGCCATTTAGTAGCGTCCCTTTTAGTTTTTTGTCATGATTACCAGTCATGTAATGGCCGCTGGGAGTGGCCAAGCCCAAGCCTGCAAGCATTGCTTTAAAGTCTTTGGTGCTTTTGCCATAAAACTGGCCGTTGCCATAGCCAGCCAGCTCTACTTCTTTATAGCCAATGGCTGCCACTTTTTGAATAGTGCCTTCCAAATTTTTTCCGATGTCATCTCGAACTGTATAAAGTTGGAGACCATATTTACGACTATCGGCTGGCATGGCCGATAATTGATGGGCAAGGGCCGACGAACCAATGGTTGCGCCCAACGTAGCTAAAAATTGACGACGGTTTTGCATAGTGGAATAAGGATTTGAGGCGGAGTTGCCTGTGCAATTTGATAATGTCAAAGAAAGTTGTCAAAGTTTCCGAATCTTAATGTTTCGGTACCATACTTCGTCACCGTGGTCTTGTAGGCAAAGTCTTCCTACTCTAACTGTTCCGAATTCTTTCATATTTTTAAATTTACTTTTAGCAATCATAGCTTTCCATTGGTCGTTAAACATTTCAAATTCAACCACTTTGGTGCCATTGAGGTAAAATTCTGACTTTCCGTTGTTCACAATTAAGCGTACCTGATTCCATTCGCCAACAGGCTTTACGGTTTCGGTACTACACGAAATCATATCGTAAAGGTCACCTGAGCGATGCGTTTTTATTTTACCATCGGGATGCCCGTCGTTGTCGAGTACTTGCATTTCGGGACCAGTCAAGTAAGGTGCATCATATTTTGCATCTTCTTTCACATTGAATAAGATGCCACTGTTGGCATTTTTGGCTACTTTCCATTCAATAGAAAGTTCATAATTTTCAAATTCTTCATCCGTAATAAGGTCACCGGCTGTTTTGCCAGCCCGATCCTTTTTGCCAAGTAGCATCATGGCTCCGTCATGTACCATCCAGGCACTTCCTACTTCTTTGCCATTGTATTTGTGCCAACCTGCAAATGACTTGCCATCAAAAAGGAGTTTCCAACCTTGTTTCTGTTCTTTCTTGGTGAGCGATGGTGTTTGTGCCACTACACTGACCGAAAGTAGTAAGGCACAAGAGAAAAATAAGTTACGCATGAGTAGATGAATTTGAGAATGAATGATTTGAAAATTTTAAAATGATGTTGAGTTGCTGTTTTAATTTAGTGGCTTCAACAATTTTATAAAGCCGAAAGCTCGGCAAGGTTAGGCTGTACAAACGTAGCACGAGCCTCTACCGAAAACAAACGCTCACGACTATAAAATTGTAAGGGTAATGTTCTGTCGGCATAAGGGCTGACAAACAGCTCGTTGCAAAGTTGAGAAATGGCATCAGAGCGATTTTTTTGATTAAGATAAGCGTTAATAGCTGCTACCCAGAAGGCAGTAATAGTTTCGTGGTAGCCATTGTTTAAATCGTTGACACCTCCCACTGACTCATTGTATGTAATAATACGGATACGCAGCAGTAACATAGATTCTACCGGATTGTATCTCAACAAATGCCACAAACAAGCGGCAAGATGAGCTTGGTGTGTCCAATCGGTTTTTGGTAATGTTTTGTTGATGAACGCATCAACTAAGGCTTCAACTTCAGTATCTGATGAAAAGTAAGGTGTTTCCATATTGTGCGAAAGTTGAAGAAAATCTTGTATTTTATCAATGATAGTGCAAATTTTTCGACAAAAACCGAAAGTTTGGATGATTTTCAGTGGCGAACCATTTTTAAAATGGCAGTTTGAATCAAATCCGGATTTGACCATGGAACAAAATGATTCATCTCTGGTTTGATGACCAGTTCGATAGATTGAGCATTCAACAGCATTTTCTTGGCAAAATCGGCATTGGCTGGATGCACCAACACATCTTTACTACCTTGAATAATAATACACGGCTGACGGATGGTTTTCCAGAGGGGTAGCATTCTTTCCAGTTCGGGTTTTAGGTACAGAATCTCATGGTTTGAGGCACGAAGCCAGTTGGGGAGTAGGTACTTAAAAAAAAAAAAATCACCTAATGGGCGGTACCATTCGTTAGGCTCCAATTTTGGATCAATAGACGGGGCTACAAATACCAGCCCGTCAATTAGTTCGGGATAATCCATGGCCATGCGAGCAATCAGCGGCCCGCCCAACGAATGCCCAATTAAGATGAGTTTTTGACCTTTTTTCTTGTATTGCTGCACCAAGGGTCTCAAATAAAAAGCTTGGCGTTCAAGAGATTTTTCTCCATTGCCAAGCCCCGAGTTGCCAAATCCTGGCCTATCTACCGATACCATCTGAACGTGCTGCAGCAGGGTAGAATCCTTAAAAAAATCAACAAAAGCACTCCACGAACCTGGCGACCCGTGTACAAAAAAAGCAACTGGGAGGGTATTGTTACCAATAGAAACATGATGGATAGTACGGTCATCTACGTCTAAATCATGCTCAGTAGGTTTGTAAGGTAGATCGGCAAAGGCTTTTTGGACCTCCTTTGGCGACATCTGGAACGAAAAACACCCTGACATAATTTGCGATAAAATAAACACCACTAAATATGTGATAATAAGCCCAGTAGAGATTCGTTTTAGAGATTTCATAAAATAAAAGAGGTACGAAAGAGGTTGCTTAATCCAACAAAACAAACCCTCCACAAAACTTGCAGAGGGTTTGTTTAAGAACGGAAATAGTTTGAGCGTTATTGAGTTAAATCTCAATTTATCTGCTGGGCGACCATTAAATTATAATTAAGCTGCCGAACGCTTACGCATCCAAAAATACAGTATAATGAAGGCAATAATAAGAATAGCCGGAAAAACAGCCATGTTGTCAAGCGTAGCTTGTCCTGCGGCTAACTCGAGGTCATCTCCTGTTAAGCCAGACGCTGCTTTTTCAACCCTGGCCTCATCAATCCATCTGCCGATAATTGGCTGAAAAATTGCTGTCGAGAACATACCAACGCCACCAATTATTGACATACCCAATGCACCACTTAAAGGCACTTTTTCGGCAATAAAACCAACCATATTTGGCCAGAAATAAGCCACACCAAGTGCAAAAAATATGGCTGCAACATAAGCCATTGAGCCAGTTTGGGTACTAAACAAATAAATGCCAAGCAATGAAAAAACTGCACCACCCAGCAGTACTCCTGTTTGTCCTAATGTAGCAACAACAGGCCCTCCAAAAAATCTACAAACGGCCATTAAGCCAGTTACCAATGCCAAAATCAACATCGGACTTGCCCCACTTTTGCTCATGATTAAGCCTGTCCATTGCTGTGGACCAAATTCAGTAATGGCTGTAAGCGCCATGCAGCAAAACATAAAAATATAGAGCGGTGTAACCATTGCCTTTAAGTTTTCGCCTATAGAGGTTACGCCTTCTACTTTTGGTTTTGGAAATGTTTGTCCCCAAAACAAATAAGCATAAATTAAAGTCGGTATCAAAATTGCCCAGATTTGGGCTTGCCAACCCAAATTAGCATCTGTCATGAATTTTGACAACAAGCTACCAACTACAATACCACCTGGAAACCACATGTGAAAACGGTTTAGCATTTTGCTCATGTCTGCCCCCGAATACGAATCGGCAATCATCGGGTTACAGGCCGCTTCGGTACAACCATTGCCCAAGCCTATCAAAAAGGTAGAAATCAACAACCCAGTGTAGCCTCCTGAATAAATAGTTAAAAGAATACCGATTGCGTGTGAAACAAAAGCAACTTGCATGATAATTTTAGGACCTACTGTATGATAAACAAGCCCACCAATAATCATGGCCAATGGGAAACCAAAAAACCACATAGAGTTGATAAAACCGAGCTGTTCGGCTGATAAATTAAATTCTTGACCTAACTGAGGAAGAATTCCGGCTCTTATACTAAATGAAAATGCAGTAGTAATAAGAGCGAAACAAGAACCATTAAATAATCGTGTTTTGTTTACCATGGTGGTATAGGGTTTAGAGTGAAAGACGAAATTCAATGCAAAAAACAAAATGATTTTCTTTTTTGCTAACACATAGTGGTATTATCTTTATGAAAAATTATCCTTTGTCCTAAAAATGCGCTAAAATTGAGCAGATAGATCAAGCCTGAGATTACACTAAGTATCCTCAACAACACATAGTTAATCATTTTAATACATTCATAATCAATTATTTCTAAACCATGTCAAGAAAAATCAGGATGGGGATGGTCGGTGGAGGCCGGGGTGCTTTCATCGGAGGCGTTCACCGCATTGCTGCTGCCATTGATGGCGAAATCGAGCTGGTCTGTGGAGCGTTTAGTTCGACCCCCGAAAAATCAATCGCATCGGGGCAAGACTTGATGTTGCCAGCAGACCGATGTTATGGCGATTTTAAAGAGATGATTCAGCGGGAAAAACGTCGCAAAGACCGAATGGATGTTGTATCAATTGTAACACCCAACCACATGCACTTTGCCCCAGCAAAAATGGCCTTAGAAAATGGCTTTCATGTGATTTGTGATAAACCCGTTACGTTTGCAATGGCCGAAGCCAAAAAACTCAAAGAAATTATTGCCAAAACTGGCTTAACCTTTGCCCTTACGCACAACTATACAGGTTACCCTATGGTAAAGCAAGCCCGCTATTTAGTACAAAGCGGGGCATTGGGCAAAATCCGTAAAGTGGTAGTAGAGTATCCACAAGGTTGGCTGTCGTTTCTCGAAGAAAAAAGAGGTTACAAACAAGCCGAATGGCGTACTGACCCCACTCGATCGGGTATTGCCGGAGCCGTGGGCGACATTGGTACTCATGCCGAAAACTTAGCCGAATACATTACAGGACTGAAAATTAAGGAGTTATGTGCCGATGTTACTACTTTTGTAGAAGGGCGACTATTAGACGATGATGCCAATATTTTGCTTCATTTTGATAGCGGTGCAAAAGGAATTTTGTATTGTAGCCAAATCTCGAATGGCGACGAGAACAACCTCAACATCCGTGTTTATGGCGAATTGGGCAGTGTTCAGTGGCATCAGCAAGAGCCTAATACTTTGACACACCGCACCCAAGACAGCCAGCGGGTATATCGCCCCTCGGTAGGGGCCTTGTGTGATTCTGCAAAGGCGCACATTCGGTTACCAGCAGGGCATCCCGAAGGATATTTAGAAGCATTTGCCAATATTTATCGCAATTTTGCTCGTACTGTTCGCAAGCGCATGAATGGCGAAGAACCCAACGAAATAGATCTTGATTTTCCGACTATTGACGACGGCATCAGGGGGATGTCTTTTGTTGAAACCGTTATTGCCTCGGGCAAAGCAAAACAGAAGTGGATTAAATTTAAAGAATAAGAAGATGGATTATCGGAACATTATTACTATTGAGCCAGGTAAAAGAGGCGGCAAACCTTGTATTCGTGGAATGCGAATTACGGTAGGTGATATCTTGGGATGGTTAGCCGCAGGAATGAGTCATCAGGAGATTTTGGAAGATTTTCCGGAGTTAAAAGTAGAAGATATTTACGCTGCCTTAGCTTTTGCAGCAGACCGTGAACGTCATCTGACCATTGCTGCATGAAACTCTTGCTTGACCAGAATATTTCACATCGAGTTTGTCAGCATATTCGAGCATATTTTGAAGATGTTACCAGTATTAAGGCGCAAGGATTAACAGATGCGAATGATTTTGTAATCTGGCAATTCGCTCGGAATCAAGATTATACAATAGTGACGTTTGATGAAGATATGTTCAATATTTCTCAACTGAGAGGTTATCCTCCAAAAATTATCTGGTTACGAATTGGTAATGCTGCTAACGATACCATTGCTCAACTGCTGATTCAGCATGCCGAAAGAATCAATTACTTTGTTGAAAATGAAGCAATTGGTTGTTTAGAAATTTATAAATTCTCAAAAAAATAACACAAAACCAATGAAAACCCTCAAAGGCCCAGCCATATTTTTGGCTCAGTTCATGGGCGACACAGCACCATTCAATTCACTTGATACCATTGCCGCCTACATGGCCAACTTGGGCTATAAAGGCATTCAGATTCCAACATGGGATGCTCGTTGTATTGATTTAAAAACGGCTGCTGAGTCTAAAACCTATTGTGACGAATACAAAGGCAAATTAGCTGATATTGGCGTAGAAGTAACCGAACTTTCTACACACTTACAAGGGCAACTCGTGGCTGTTCACCCTGCCTATGACCCTATGTTTGATGGCTTTGCTGCACCCGAAGTGCGTAACAATCCACAAGCCCGCACCGAATGGGCTGTTCAACAATTGCTTTGGGCTGCCAAAGCAAGCCAAAACTTAGGTCTAAAATCGTCAGTTACTTTTTCGGGGGCATTGCTTTGGCCATTTTTGTACCCTTGGCCTCAGCGTCCCGCAGGCTTAGTTGAAACAGGTTTTGGCGAGTTAGCCAAACGGTGGACTCCTATCTTGAACGCTTATGACGAAGCAGGGGTAGATGTTTGTTATGAACTACACCCAGGCGAAGACCTCCACGATGGTATCACGTTTGAAATGTTTGTAGATGCCGTAAAAGGCCATCCACGAGCTAACATCAACTACGACCCAAGTCACTTTGTGTTGCAACAGCTTGATTATTTGGCGTTTATTGACTTGTATCACGACCGTATCAAAGCGTATCACGTAAAAGACGCTGAGTTTAATATGTCTGGTAAGCAAGGTGTTTATAGTGGTTTTCAGGGTTGGGTAGATAGGGCAGGACGCTTCCGCTCATTGGGTGATGGGCAGGTAGATTTCAGTGGGATTTTCTCAAAACTATCACAGTATGGCTACGACGGCTGGGCTGTGTTAGAATGGGAATGCTGTATTAAATCGCCTGAACAAGGTGCTGCCGAAGGTGCGCCGTTTATTGAAAGCCACATCATTGAGGTAACTACCAAAGCATTTGATGATTTTGCTGGTGCTGGGGCAGACGAGGCCTTTAACCGAAAAGTATTGGGTATTTAACAGGTAGGTAATCTACCCTAAAACAAAACCTGCCAAATCGAATAGATTTGGCAGGTTTTGTTTTGTTCTTCTGTGTAAGCATCTGTGGTTCAAGCATCCACGCTTGAACCACAAAAAAGTCTTATTTTCTTTCTCCTCTCGTACTGCCTGCCTACCGCAGAAGAAGACTTTTAGTAAGCAATTCGTGGGTTTACTTGGCTTACCTTGCTGACTTATGACTTGCCGACTTTCTCGACTTATTTTATTTCCATCACAAATGGCATTCTCATCTGAATACCTTCCCACGATTTGATTTGCTGCACTTTCTGAACAAATGGAGCCATTTCGCCAAACTGTGCTTTAAGCGAACGAGCTTGCACTTCTTCTTCTGTTTTGTTCAAAACGCTTGTCCAGAAATCTTTTTGGGTTGGGTAATAGCGCACTCGATAGTCACCTTCTTTGAGTTTAGCTGCTTTGGCGGCAATCTGTATGGCATCGTCGAGGCTACCCAGTACATCTACCAAGCCGTTTTCTTTGGCTTCAATACCCGACCAAACTCGCCCTTGTGCCAAACTTCTGAGCTTTTCAACCGACATTTTTCTTCCTTGTGCTGCTTTGGTTGTAAAAGTTGCATAGCCTTGTTCTATTTCTTTTTGAATGATATTTTTCTCGAAATCACTCATTTCGTGCGAAACCGAAGGGAAATTAGCATGAGTGTGGGTATCTACATGGTCGGTAGTAATGCCCAATTTGTTTTTCATAAAGCCTTCAAAGTTGAAGAGCATGGCAAAAATTCCTATTGAACCCGTAATGGTAGTGGGTTGGGCCACTATGGTGTCGCAGCCCATCGCTATATAGTAACCACCCGAAGCGGCGTAGTCAGACATAGAGGCGATGATGGGTTTTACTTTGCTTAATAGCGCAACTTCTCGCCACATCACATCTGAGGCCAATGCTGATCCTCCGCCTGAGTTAATGCGAAACACAACAGCCTTTATCTTTTTGTCTAAGCGTGCTTTGCGGAGTTCGGCGGCTATTTTATCAGAGCCAATTTGCCCATCTGAACCATTACCACTTACAATATCACCTTCAGCAACAATCACAGCAACTCTTTTGTCAAAATCACCAGACTCTTCGGGTTTTTCTGCTTTGAGGTATTTTTTCAAGGAAATATAACTCACCTTAGCATCTTCTTTTACTTTAATGGCTTTTTTTAGTGCTGTTTCAAACTCGTCGTAGTAACCTACATTGGTAATGAGTTTGTACTTCAATGCATCATCTGCTGTGTTGATTTTTAAGGAATCAGCCAATTGGTTAATCTGTGATAGCTCTAAGCCTCGAGCTTTGGCAATGTTGCCATACAAATGTTTGCTAATTGCCCCCAAAAAGGCTCGATTTTGGAGCTTGTTTGGTTCGCTCATATCTTCACGAATAAAGGGCTCAATGGCACTTTTGAACTCACCAACCTTAAAAATAACAGGCTTAATGTCTAATTTTTCGAGAGTTCCTTTAAAAAAGGTAACGTTTGCTGCCAGCCCGTTGAGTTCCATACCACCAGCTGGATTGATATAAATTTTGTCGGCAATGCTCGATAAATAATAACCGCCTTCGCTCATTACTTCGCTATAGGCATAAATAAACTTACCCGATTTTTTGAAGTCAAGCAAGGCATTGCGTATTTCTTCGATGTTGCCAAAACCTGCTGCTACATAGCTTGCTTGCAGATAAATGCCTTTTATGTTTTTATCTTGTTTGGCATTGGCGAGGGCTTGTTTAATTTGAATAACCCCAATAGATGATTCTGACGAAAAAAGCTCACCAAACGGCTCAAGCGGGTCTTCGGGGGCGTTTTCAACAATAGGTAGGCTGAGGTCTAATTTAAGAACTGAGTTTTCTTTAACAATGACCTTGTCTTCTGCCGACGACGACAGCACTGCTGCAAAGCCAATGAGTAGAAAAACAGCTATGATGGAAAAAAGAAAAATTCCAACCACCGTAGCCAAGACTGTTTTAATAAATTGCCACATTGTTTTGTTTATAGTTTAGATGAATCAGATTACAGTAAAACTGAAAATTGATTCAGAAGTTTCATAAACTCAAATGTACCTACATATAACAGGAGTAACGTAGGATTTTGTGTTGAATGGAAGAATGATAAGGATAAAAGGAATGATGTTTTTATTAGGTTAGTTTTAGTTTATTCACCAAACGATAAAACCGCCAAGTCAACAAAACTGCTGCTGCTGTTAAGCCGGCCGTTAAGCCAATCCATAAGCCTACGGCGTCCATATTTTTAACAAATGTTAGGTAATAGCCTACTGGCAAGCCAACGCCCCAATACGCAAATAAAGTAACGCCCGTAGGTACATTCACATCGGCAACGCCTCGCAGCACACCCAGTGCTACACATTGGATACCGTCTGAAAGTTGAAAGAAGGCGGCCATCATCACCAAGGTAGAGGCAATAGGCATTACTCGTTCGTCACGGATATAAAGGCTCACAATCCATTCGTTTCCAAACAAAAAGATAAAACCACACAATAACATAAAGGATGCACCTAAAACCAATGCCGTTGTTCCTGACTTCAAAATGGCACTACGGCTTCGTTGGCCCAGCCCAGCCCCAACCCTTATTCCACCTGCCGCAGCCAAGCCAGATATCATCATATAGGTTACTGATGCAGGATTGATAGCTATCATGTGGGCGGCTTGTTGGTCTTCGCCCAGCCAGCCCATCATTACGGCTGCCATGGCAAAAACTGCAATTTCAAAAAAGCCCTGCATACCACTCGGAATACCAATTTTAAAAATATAACCAATTAGTTGCCAGTGTTTTGTGAGCTTTTCTTTGGTCTGG
>JBGAVQ010000129.1:0-14758 GCA_044228045.1 Spirosomataceae bacterium | reverse complement strand
GTAGTGATGAGCAAACAGCCAGTTTCCAAACAGGATTGCTGGGAAAATACCTCTACGAACCCAACGCCGCCATTATGAAATCAGGGGCGTTTAAGCTCATAGGCGATCGGTTTGGCTTGCACAAAATTCACCTGCACAGTCATCTTTATACGTCAAATGAAAAAGTACCTAATTTTGCTGGTAGATCTTTTGAAATTGACGCAGTGGTGAAGTTAGACAAAAAAGAACTTCGAGGTTATTTGCCTGATAACCAAGCCAATATTGCTATCCGAAACTTTCCTATGACCGTGGCACAAATCCGCCAACAAACGGGAATACGTGAAGGTGGCAACATTTATTTGTTTGCTACCACCGATTGGAACGATAAAAAAATAGTTTTGGTTACGCATAAAGTGTAACTTTTTCAATTATTTGCGTCAGAAAACCACAAATCGGTTACAGAACCTAACTATTAACTGCCACTATATGAAACGCATTCTTTTGTTTTTTTGCTTGTTATTTACCTCACAAGCCTTTGCGCAAGCCATTTTTTTTGGTACGCAAGAATTTGACAAAATCAAGAAACCTGGCCTTTACACACTCTTTAATATTGATAAAAAACACATAGACAAAGGCTGGCGTTTTAAGTTAGCAGAGTTTGGCAAAGTAGTGGTTACTCGTGAGGTTTATACCGTGAGTAGTGCTGCTATGCCTACTATTTCGGAGAATTCAATCAATTTGGTAACGAAGGTTACAACACAAAAAGGTAAAACCTTGGTTTTTATGTCTATGAACCTACAAGATAGCCTATTTGTGGACGCTCAACACCCCAAATATGCTGAGGCTGAAAAGATTATGAATTCGTTCATAAAACTAATGGAGTGGGAAGAGAGTGTTCGGAAAGCAGAAGATGAGTATAATGATGTAGTAAAAGCACAAGATAAAACCATTAGACAAGGCGAGCGATTGGTGGACAAAATAGAATCAAACAAAAAAGACAAAGAAAAAATCTTGAAAAAGATTGATGAGAATAAAGACGAGTATGCTAAGCTAAACGAAGAGTTACCTAAAGCACAAGACGAACAAAAATCAGCAATTGACGAATTGGATAAAGCTAAGGCTGCCAACATAGGCGAAAAAGAACTGAAAGAAGCTACCAAGAAGGTTGAGAAAGCAACCAAACGTGTAGAGCGGCTAAACAAAGACATTGAGTCTAACTTGAAGGAGAAAGAAAAACTCCCTCGTAAGTTAGACGAAAATAAAATAGAGTTAGACAAGCTCACCCTTGATTTAGAACAAAACAAAAAAGATCAAATAACCGCTGCTGGTACGGTTGACAAAGAGAAAAAGGAATTAGATGATGTAAAAGCCAAAAAGCCTGTACAGTAATCGGTTGAGTTCCCATAAAATACTATATTTCGGCTACTTAGCACTGTTGTTATGTAGCCGATTTTATTTTTACACTTTATGAAACTCTTTTTTCAAACGCTTTGTATATTGCTGGCTGTACAAGGTTTCGGCCAAAACTACACTTCCTTTTTTACTGGAAATCCTACGGATGTTAGCACCAAGCCACAAGGTGGTATTTGTATGATGGGTGGTGCAAGCGAAAATCCAGAAGCCATGAAGTGGTTTTTGAATCGTTGCAACAAAGGCGATGTACTGGTTTTAAGAGCCAGTGGTTCAAATGGTTACAACGATTTTCTGTATAGTAAATTAGGCATTTCGGTCAATTCAATCGAGAGTATTGTTTTTAACAACGCCAGTGCTGCCAACGAAGCGTACATTCTACAAAAAATACAACAAGCCGAAGGTATTTGGTTTGCAGGCGGCGATCAAGGTAAATACGTTAACTATTGGCGAAACACCGCCATAGACAGCCTCATCAATGTGGCCATTACCCAACGACATGTAGTGATTGGTGGTACCAGCGCAGGTATGGCCATTTTAGGGAGTTTTTACTATGCTGCTCACAACAATTCGGCTACATCTGCTGAAGCCTTGGCCAATCCATATCACCTCAATGTGGGCATTGATTCGGCGGCATTCTTGCACAACCACTACCTCGAAGGAGTCATAACCGACACGCACTACGGCAAGCGGGAGCGTCAAGGAAGGCACGTGACGTTCTTGGCCAGAATCTTGAAAGACTGGGGCATTGCAGCCAAAGGCATCGCCTGCGACGAATACACGGCAGTATGTATTGACCCTGCTACGGGCCTTGCCAATGTATATGCCGACCATCCGGGTAGTGATACCTTTGCCTATTTTATTCAGCCCAATTGCAGTCTTACTAATAATTTTCCTCAAACCTGCGAAGAAAATATGCCACTCACATGGAATCATCGAGAGGCGACACTAAGCGTTTATCAAGTACAAGGAACGCCCACTGGCACCAATACCTTTGACCTAAGCAACTGGAAAACAGGCACGGGAGGTGTCTGGAAGTATTGGTCTGTGGAAAAGGGGGTATTAAAAATAGCAGAAGGAAAGCCACCCCGATGCAAGTAAGTTGCTTTTAATCAACTATTTACACCCTAACCAAGTGCCTGCTTATTGGCTTTTATCAGTGTATTTCTCACCAGACCAACTGTTTGTCACTTCACCTTTTTCAATTCTTTGTAAGCCTTAGCATTAAAATAATATTCTGTTGGGGTAAAGAAAGTGAGCTTGAGGCTGCTTTGTAGTTTTTCGGCAGGAAACTGCAAAACCGATTCTACTAACAACTCGTTGGGAGACAGTGAATTGCTATAGTTAAGCCGCTCACTACAAGGCAACTTGGCATCCATTTCGAGCTTATTAAACAAATAGAGAGGATACGTATTGAAAGGCACTTTTGCCACACTCACTTGCTCAAACGAACCATCAATAGCAGGTTTGGTAGTATAATCTTGTACGGTAAGCCCCTGATAGCGGCGAGTTTTACCTAATGGTTTCATTGTAGCAAAAAACAACGTTCTTGACTGCTGCCAAGCCTCTGGGCATGGGGCAGCCTCCTTTTGTTTGGCCTGGTATTTTACTTTGCCAGCCTCGAGGTCTTTGCCATAAAAAGTATAGGTGCCGTCTGAGGCTGCTGTAATGAAGTCGAGGTCTTCACCCCAGCTAATGGCGTTGGTCATTGTTTTATCAAAACCCCACAGGCCAGCTTTGGTATTGAGCAAAATCTGAAAATTGTATTTTTTGCCATCAGTATCTATAAACTGATACTCAACCAGTTGGTCAAAAAACAGGCTACCTTTCGTTATAACTTGCGCCCCAACTTCAAAATTGATTAGTAAGAATAAGGCTTTCATCAAGCATTGCCTAAATAATAGAAGGTGCATTGGCTTTGTCAATTAAAAACTGGACTTGTAGAGTATAAGACATCAAAATTGGGAGGAATCGTCTCTTTGATATTTTTGATGGTTATTCCTCCAAACATTTTGAGCGGAAAACCTCGCATAAAATAATCTACACCAGGGCGTAGCAAATCCGACGAAATGGGGGTAAATAAACCCAAATCCGACATTCTTAGGGGGATTTGGGTAGTAGAAACCCATTCCAGTGTTGTTCCATCAGCATTGCCTTTTTCGTCAGTTGGTGTTACTACATACCGCTTAGCAAGGTATTTTTGTTCGTATTTGAAGGTTTCTTTGATATACTTTTTGTCGAAATCACGCTTTGATTTTCGGTCTCCCCAAAACGAATCTTCGGTGGTAAGATTCCGTTCATTGCTGGCATCTTTGAGGTCTTTTATGATTTCAGGAGCTTGTTTTTTGCCCTCTTGCAGAAGGTTTTCAACCATTGGGATGCTCTGCTGCAACTCTGCTCGTCGTTCGGGGCTGATAGCAGGGTCATTTAGTTCGGCACGGGCTTTGGCAAGTGCTTCGTTAGCCATGGTTTCCTGAATAGGTAGTGTTTTCTCTAACATTGACAGCATACTTTTAGGCCAGTTTTTAGTAACCGTATGCGTATGAATACCGTCGGCATTTTGTACAACAAACGAAATATAAGCACTACTCCGCTCTGTGTAAGATTTAGTCCATCCATCTTCATTATGAAACACCGATACCATACTATCACCCTTTGCATAAAAGCGGATTTTGTGGGTAGGGTCAGGGTCATAGGTAAGATCAAATGTATAACCTTTGCATGGAGCGGGGGCATCGTCTAACACACCCACGGCATACCAAGCGTTTTTGACAGATAGGGTAAAGTCAGCACACTGCCCAAACATCTCTTCTGCGGTGAGGATGCTCTTTTGGCAAAAATCTTCATAGTTAGACTTACTGTGCAGTTTGAGTAGGGTTTGATAGACTAATTGAGCCGCCTTTCGATGCCCCAAGCCTAATTTCACTTCATACTTCTTCTTTAGATCGTTCTCGCCAGTGCCACCATTTACAATCAAGTAAAACCACCGATTGGCAACACCTGAGTTGTGGTGTACATAACATTTATCTTTGGCATTATGGGTACACAAGGCGGGGTCTTGCCAAAAAGTCCCCTCAAAAGTATCAGGTTTGTTGTTCTTTTTAGGTTCTTTCAGGTTTCGTAAACCACCATCAAAAGTCCCAGCACCAATCAGCCAGTCGCCTTTCCCATTCTCAATTTCAATGGCCTCGCCCATCATGTCGCTGATGGCCTCATTCAGCGCACCAGATTCTCCCCAGTATTCTAAGTCAGCCGTATAATCAATCACGCCATGCGTAAGCTCGTGCCCCAGCACATCCATATCTACCAGCGACTTATGAACCCTGTCGCCCATGAAAGCAATTTCATTTTCGACTTTGTTCCAGAAAGCATTCATTTGTTTCCCCAATGCCGCCTCATCCACAAAGCCCCCAAACCGACTCATTACCAGCCACTTGACCGATGGATCTGGTGCAACTCGATTGAGTACTAATTTGTAAAAATCAAGTGCTTTTTTGATGGCAAAATTAGCATCATAATGACCTGCTTTATAGTGCTTTTTAACCTCATCGTTCCATTCTGTGCTTGACATTACCCGAACAGATGAGTCAGCACTCGGCATTTGGTTAAAATCAAAACCTGTTTGTTTCCATTTCTCGAAGTTTTTTTTGGTACGCTCATTATGCACCACTACGGGCTTTTTAAATTTATCTATAAGCCAATGCCCCATCGGGTCAATATTTGTCATTACTTGCACATTGCCATACCGTTGGGTTTTTACCGTTACCAGAGAGTCGTTACTGGCTAAGTGTGTGCACGTTTTAATGGCCGAAACTTCGGTCAAAATTGCACCAGTTTTGGCATGAAGATATACATAGCTACTATTGGCCGAAATATAAGCTTTGTAGGCCAACTGAGGAGCGCTTTGGCTGGGGGCATACATTTCTAAACCCAACAAACGATACCAAAAACCTGATGACCGTATCTGTGGATCAGCGTCAGCAGGGCGTTCTTGCAAACGAATTTGTTGCTTTTGGTAATAATTAACAATGGCCTGCTTAATTCGCTCAATTGTTAGCAAATCGGTAAAGTATTTGGCATCGTAAAGTAAGCCTGTTGTATAAACTGGCTTTCGGTTGGTATCAATAAACAATTTGAATATGGCATTATTGATGCCAATGCCTTTGTAAACTTGCTGATAACGAACAAGATACCCGTTGTGTGTGGCGTGTTCGTCGGCAAGACGAATAAGGTCTATTTTGTACCATTGTTTTATAAATGCTACAAAGGTTTCGGGCGTTACTTTGCTCTCTTTATAAAACCGAAACGAAGCAGGCACTTTGGAGTAGGGGCTGGGGGTTTCGTCGTAGGTGTCGGGAATTTCTTGCGGTACTGCTGGTAATGTTGGCTGTTTGCTCTCGGTTGGTTCTATTGGTGTTGGTACAGATACTACTCCCTCGCCTTTAGCCTGTTTGAGCATTTCGGCACGGGCCTTTTCTATTTCTTTTAAGAGTTGAGCAGAGAGTGTTCCATTAGATTTTAATTCTTTGATTTGGTCGTCAAACATCTTGTTGATGTAAGCAGGGTCTTTGAGTTTTTTGATTTCGACCTCGGCTTCTTTTATAGCCTTGTCAAGTTCAGCTTGCTGGTTTGTCGGCTTTTTTTGCTGTGCAATCGTCATCAAACTCACGCACATGAGCAGCAGTATGAGCAAATTATTTTGGGGCAACTTCATCGCTTCAGGTTACTTTTCTAATTTGGTCAATACCAAAGAACTTTGTTTTTTTCCTTTGTCGTCGAACTGTTCATTCTTGACAACACCTACCCCCTTTGCCAGGTACTCAACACATTGCATGGTACGATTGCCGAATAGTTTCAGTCGAAGTGTATAGGTAATTTTGGCACATTCAAAGCTACCCACTGGTGTAGTTACCTCCTCAAAACGCTCTACTATTCTATCAGATACACTGGCGGTCATGTTCATGACGGTGATGCCTCCGCTACCCAACGATGCCTTCACACTGATGGTAGCATCTTTGAGTTTATCGCCTGGCTTTAGGTTAGATGGATACATCATTTGGTCACCGTTGATGTCCATTTTTAAGTCAGCAGCCTTCGGTATCATGTCCGAACTGATGTTACGGATGTCGGCATAGTAATCACCATTTACACATTTGCCCGAAGCGTCGCCTTTGGCCAACAATTTTCCTTTGGCATCGTAGGTTTCGCTGTTGATAGACAATGCGCCCGATGCAGGCACATAATCTATGATTTCGTATTTAAGCGTAGCCGCCAATTTATCTTTCTTGTCGTAGCTGGTTAGCTCCATTTTAGTTCCTTTCTTGAACACAAAGTAGGGGTTACAGTCTTGAGCGTGGCTATTTGACAACCACAATAGCATTGAAAAAACGATAAGAAATACCTTTTTCATGATGTTTTGTATTGTGTACTGTTTACAATTTTATGAATTCTACCCGTCTGTTATTAGCCTTGCCTTCGGCAGTTGTGTTGGGAGCCATAGGCTGACCTTCGCCTTTCCCATCGGTTTCCATACGGGCTGTTTCAATACCAAATTCAGACTGTAGCGCATTTTTGACCGATACCGCCCGTCGTTTAGACAAGTCGAGATTCTGGGCATCGTCGCCGTCAGAGTCGGTATGTCCTACTATTCGTACTTTGAGGGTTGGTGTTTCTTTGAGTACAGTACCGATTTCTTTGAGTACGCCATAAGACTCTGGCTTGATTTTGTCGGAGTTCACATCAAACAAGATACCCGTAGTACTGAATTTACCTTCAGTGATGAGCTTATTGCGGGTATCTGGCATGCCAACGGCACTACGTAGGTTAGCCAAATAAGCAGTACCTTCAAAAATATGGGTTGCAAAAAGCATAGAATACGTGAGCGAATTATCAAACGCCCGTGGTAGGTCCCAAATCTTGGTTTCATTTACATAAACTCTCAGGCGTGTTTTCTGTTTCCAAATAGAGATTCGGTTGGGTTGTCCAATTTTCCAAATGAGCCGGTTAGTGTTTTCTAAGATTTTCTCATTGTTTTTATCAAATACCCAAACCGAACTGCTACCACTTTCTTGGTCTGTGGTAGGGTGGATGTCCACGCCTGCCTGTGGTACGCTACCAAAATCTTGATCGAAGGTTAATTTACGTTCATTCATTTCTGGAAAAACCACCTTCAAACCTGTCATATTGACACTCATGTCTTCTGAAACCATCATATCGAACTCCGTAGTAAAATTCTCGGGAAGCTCTTTTATAAATTCTGGGTAGAAGATACCGTTAATAGCAAACTTCAACCATTTGTGTGAAGTGCCTTCAATATTGACCACTTCTCCACTGGCGTTGGTGTTCCACTTGGCTGGAAAATCTCCCACGGCATCTTGTGTAAAATCCTCTACAGCTATTACTTTTTCGCCAGGGACAAAGTCAAACTTTGAATAGGCTTTGAGGTTTTTGGGTTCGTCGGGGCGGGTGGACTCTTGGCTCCTTCGCTGCTGTGGGCTATTGTCATTGCTATCATTTGGCTTGTTAGTACTATTTGCATCGCCACTGGTAGAATCCTGACTGGGTTTGTTTATTGGCTTGTCAGCCCCATTGGTTTTATCCGATTTTTCTTTTTTCTTGAAAATATTTCCAATGCCTTCTTCAGCTTTATCAAACACCTTATTTATGCCCTGATCAATTTTATTATTGACCCTCCATTCGGCGTTGCGCTCTACTGTTTGCTTGGGGTTATTAACTCTTACTTGGGCCAAAGTGCTCATGATAGAAACTGCACATACAACCATGCAGACACAAATTTTTTTCATTTTAATAGCAGTTATTTTTGATGATACCTCCGCCTAATCATGCCTATGAAATGAATTGATTTGGCGTTTCAAAAAATCTGTTCTTTGACAATTTTTGTGGTATATAAGGTCTGAAGGTAATTTTCAGGCTTTACCACAAAAACTGTCAGAGTTCCATAAAATTTGACAGTTGAATAATACCCTAAAATTGATCAAAGTAGCCAAGTTGCTCACTGCTCATTCTATATAGCATTGATACGAGTTACTGTATAGCCTGTTTGAGTAAATACACTACCTACTCACCAAGTATGTATTGACACATCATTTTGATGAACTCATAAGGGGCTTTGGTTAAATATATGAGGCTGGTATGTGTTAAAAGGCTAAAAATTTTGAAACTTGGGGCATGATTCATGGTTTTGCACGATATATTTTACTTTGGGGTTGGTTCTTGTCCAGCATGGGCATTAGTGCCCAACCAGCTGTTGATACCATAAAACTTAGTACATTCACAGAGCGTTTTTCGCTTCATACAAAAGCACTATTGCTCGAAACACCCCCTACTGATACTTTCACACAAATACAGCATAGCAGGGCGTGGCAAACTATACCCAAGGACTTGCTAACCCACGCCAATAGGGCGTATTGGTTAAATGTACTTCTGCACAACGACAGTGATACCACCAAGCAGTTGTTTACTTATACTTCTAATGCTAACCAAGCTGTTATGCTTTATACACAGCAGGGTAAATCGGTGAATATGCTTCAAAGCGGCACCATGATAGCAACTCCCTATTGGGCTTCCGACGAAAACGATTTATATATTCCGCTGATGTTGGCACCTCGGGCAACTTTACAAGTGTATATTCGTATAGCTAAGGTACAAGGATGGCTTCCTCAATGGACAGGGCTTGATACCCCAAAACCGTCACTCTCAATATTTGTAGAACAAGAAGCCTACCACTACAAACGTACTCAGGCAGAAATACGCCGTAACCTACCCGAGTTGTCGTACCGTAGCTGGATTCAAGGGGCGTTGGGGTTTTGTTTACTTTTTGTAGGCTTAATCTACTGGCGGTATCGCCTAAATATTTATCGTTACTACTTTCTATATATTTTAGGCGCATTTACGTTTGCCTTGCTCAAAACCCGAACTTACACTCCACTGGGTCATTGGTTGAGTTATTACCCATTGCTCCGAACACATCTACTCGAAGTTGCTATGTGGGTCAGTTTGGCAGCTTATGTTTTCTTTTTGAACGAACTACTTGACTTGCGGCGGCTTCATGCCCCTACATTTGGGTGGTTTCGGCGAATTGGCTGGTTGCTGGCCGGTTATGGCTTTTTTTATGGTAGCGTGATGCTACTCACAAATGATGGTGGCTTTCATCAATTTACTTACTGGGCTATACGCTTCATAGTGCTTCCACTCAACATTGGTATTATTGGCTGGGTTGCCTTCAAAATCAAATCACCACTTGCCAAATACGTAGTTTGGGGTAATGTATTAATGGCAACAGTTGGCACATTGGCATGGCTCAGAGGGGGCGAGATACTACTTAAAGGAATAAAATTACCAGCTTCACTTGATGACCTTTTCACGGTATCGTTTGGGGTGTTGCTCGAAATCTTGGTGTTTTCGTTGGCCTTGGCTCATCGCATCAAACTAATTGACGACGAACGCCAAGTTAATCAACTGGCCTATATAAGTGAGTTGGAGCAAAAAACATCCTATGAAAAACGCCTTGCTCAAATTGAGATGCTGGCCTTACGCAGCCAGATGAATCCTCACTTTTTGTTTAATAGCCTCAATAGTCTCGAATATTTTATTTTGGCAGGCAAAGAGCATCAAGCCACACAGTATCTCTCTAAGTTCTCGAGGTTACTCCGGCTGATACTCAATCATTCACGTGAAGAAACCATTTCGCTTGCCGAAGAATTGACGGCATTACGCTTATATCTTGAAATAGAAGCAACTCGCTTTGGAGACGATTTTCAGTACCGTATTGAAGTATCACAACATATTGATCAAGAGCAGGTCATTATTCCCCCACTTTTGTTGCAGCCGTTTGTCGAAAATGCCATCTGGCATGGCCTTATGCAAAGTGAGCGAGCCGACAAAACCTTGCACTTACGGATTACCTCACAGTCTGAAAAAATATTGCTTATGGAAATACAAGACAATGGTATTGGGCGTAAACAAGCGGCTCAGTTCAAAAGCAAATCAGTGATGAAGCAAAAATCGTACGGGTTAGAAATCACGAATCAACGCATTGAGCTTTTTAACCGCAATTATCCTTCACAAATTAGCATTGAAGTAGTTGATTTACAACAATATAAACAAACTGGCACCCTCATAAGAATAAGGTATCAATTGAAAGAAGATAAACATGATTAAGGCAATAATTGTAGATGACGAAAAGCATGCCACCGAGGTACTCGAAATGAAGCTACGTAAACTCAACACTGGCGTACAGGTTTTGGCCAAATTTAATCAACCAGAGGCCGCCATTGAGTTTATCCGAATGACGGCATTTGACATTCTTTTCTTAGACATAGAAATGCCACGGCTCAACGGCTTTGATTTACTTAGGCAAGTGTCTGAGTTTCATTTTGATGTTGTGTTCACTACCGCCTACGACCAATACGCTATTCAAGCATTCAGGGTAAGTGCCTTGAATTACCTACTCAAGCCTGTGCAAGAAGACGAATTGAAAGAAGTAATTGGCCAATGGCAACAAAAAAAAATCAAACAACTTAGTCAATTGCAGATGACTATTTTGCAAGAAAATATGATGACTAATGCCCCAAAAGAGCGATTAGCATTACCTACCAACGAAGGCCATGAAATTATAGAAATAAGTCAAGTTGTGCGCTGCATGGCCGATACCAGCTATACCCATTTTTTGTTGTCGAATGGACAAAAGTTGGTTATTTGCCGAACCCTCAAAGAGGTATCTCAGGTACTTGAACCTAACGGATTTGTAAGAGTGCATCATTCTCATCTTATCAATCCTACTTATTTAAAAAAAATCGTGCGGCAAGATGGGGGTTATCTGCTGCTGACCGACAATGTGCCAGTGCCTGTTACCAAACAAAAACGAGACTGGCTCATTGAGCAGTTTAGCACAATTGAGCGCATGTAAATTAGTGCGCCTCCAACCAGTTTTTGCCCACACCCATGCCTGTTTCCATGCGTACAGGCAAAGGCATTGCATTCACCATCAACTCATTGACTCGCTCTTTTAAAATCTCTATTTCGGAGTGATGAGCATCAAACACTAATTCGTCATGTACGGTCAGAATCATGGATGATTTGAGTTTTTCCTTCTTCAAAAACTCGTGTACTCTTATCATCGCAATCTTTATCATGTCGGCGGCAGAGCCCTGAATCGGCGCATTGATGGCGTTGCGCTCTGCAAAGTTCCGCTCGGTCATGTTGCGGCTGTTAATGTCTCGCAAATAACGGCGGCGGCCCAGTAAAGTTTCTACATACTCTTGCTCACGGGCTTCTACTACAGCGTTATCCATATAACGTTTGATACTGGGAAATTCCTGAAAATAGTTGTCAATAATCTCTTTGGCTTCGCTTCTTGGAATCTCCAGCCGTTGCGCCAAGCCAAAGGCCGATATGCCGTAAATAATACCAAAATTGACCATTTTTGCCTTACGGCGCATATCAGAAGTTACTTGGTCGAGGCTCACGTTGAACACTTTACTGGCCGTAGTGGAGTGAATGTCAATACCCCGATTGAAGGCATCCAGCATACTTTCATCTTTACTAAACGCTGCCATAATGCGTAGCTCAATCTGCGAATAGTCAGCCGATAAGATTAAAAAGTCGTTGTTGGTTGGCACAAAAGCCTTACGAATTTCTCGCCCACGAGGGGTACGAATCGGGATGTTTTGGAGGTTCGGGTTGGTACTACTCAGCCGCCCCGTAGCGGCTACGGCTTGGTTGTAAGAGGTGTGAATACGCCCTGTTTTGGGTGAAATCAGAGCCGGCAAGGCATCTACATAGGTGGACTTTAATTTCTGCAACTCTCTGAAATCCAGAATTTTACGAGCAATTTCAAACTCGCTTTCTAATTTTGAAAGAATCTCCTCGCCCGTAGCATATTGCCCTGTTTTGGTCTTTTTGGCATTTTTGTCTAACTTGAGTTTGTCAAATAAAATCTCACCCAATTGCTTTGGCGAATTGAGGTTAAACTCACCCCCAGCCAAGCTAAATATATCCATCTGAATCTGTAAAATATCAGTAGATAGCGTATTGGAGAGTTCTTTTAAAGCGGCGGTATCAACTTTCACACCAGTCGTTTCAATATCGGCCAGTACATGCACCAACGGCATTTCAACCTCTTTAAACAGTTTTTCGGCGTTACTTTTGGCTAATTCGGGTTGTAAAATATCTTTCAACTGCAAGGTAATATCGGCATCTTCGGCGGCGTACTCAACTACTGCTGCTACGTCCACATCTCGCATATTTCCCTGATTTTTACCCTTTTTACCAATCAGTTCTTCAATAGGTACGGGGCTATAATTGAGGTATTTTTCGGCCATTCTATCCATTTTATGCTGTCCGTCAGGGTCAATCAGGTAATGAGCCAGCATGGTATCGTAACAAGGCTCCGATACCTCAATTCCATAGTTTTTCAAGACCATCAAATCGTATTTGAGGTTATGGGCTACCTTTACAATGTTGGGGTTTTCAAGCACTGTTTTAAACTCATTCACAATGGCTTGCGCTTCGGCTTGGTCAGGTGGAATAGGCACATAAAACGCCTCTTGGGGCAAATAAGCAAACGCCAAACCCACCAGCTCGGCCTCGAAAGTATCGGTAGAGGTGGTTTCTGTATCGAAGCAAATGGTATCTTGCAAACTCAGGAAATGTACCAAGCTTTGCCGCAATTCGGGTGTATCCACAGCATGATAGCGATGAACTACGGTGTTGATAGAGTCGTGAGTAGTGGGTATCGAGTCTTGGGTATCAGATTCATCGTAATTGCCAACTGTCAGTGGTTTTTCAGACACCAGCGAGCCAAACAGGTCCATTTGACCTGCTGCAACTGCTTTGGCTAATCCTTTTCCTTGCTGGACAGGAGTGCTTTGCGCCTTCTCAACAGTAGGAGCAACTGGGGCAGTTGAGGTATTTTCATCGCCGAGCAATCGTCGTCGTAAGGTTCTGAATTCCAGTTCGTCCAAAAGTGACGAAAGCACTTCTTTGTTAGGCGGTTCGTATAGTAAAGATCGCTCGTTGAACTCAATTGGCACATCTATTTTAATAACGGCAAGTTGTTTAGAGAGCAAACCTTGCTCAGCAAAATTTCGCACGTTTTCTTGCAGTTTGCCTTTAAGTTTGTCGGCATTGGCAATCAAATTTTCTACCGAACCGTACTCCTGAATCAGCTTTTGGGCTGTTTTTTCGCCCACGCCCGGTATGCCCGGTATGTTGTCCACGGCATCACCCATAAGCCCCAAAATATCAGTCACTTGCGATATTTCAGCGATTCCCCATCGGTCAAGAATTTGCTGCACACCCAATACTTCAATGTCTCGCCCCATAAAAGCTGGTTTGTACATATACACGTGCTCTTCAACCAGTTGTCCATAGTCTTTGTCGGGGGTCATCATATAAACCTCAAATTCGTTGGTGCGGGCGGCGGCCTTGGCGAGCGTGCCAATCACGTCGTCGGCTTCAAAGCCATCGAGCATCAAAATCGGTATGTTCATGGCTTCGCAGAGGCGAATCACGTAAGGAATCGCCACGGTAATGTCTTCGGGTTGGGCTTGGCGTTGGGCTTTGTAGGCTTCAAACTGCTCATGCCGAAATGTAGGCTTGGGCGTATCGAATCCAATGCCTATATGGGTAGGTTTTTCTTTTTGCAAAACTTCGAGTAACGTATTGGCAAAGCCAAATACTGCACTGGTATTCAAGCCCTTAGACGTAAGTCGGGGTGTTTTAGCAAAAGCAAAATGCGCTCTATAAATAAGCGCCATGGCATCGAGTAAGAAGAGTTTTTTCATTGGATAAACGAGAGAAATTTAGACAGGGTCGCTTAGACACGAGACAAAAGAATAGCCGCATGAGTAGCCAAAATTACCATTCTATTTTGACTTCATAATCTTGAAAATAGGCATCTTTTGTAGCAATAGATAGCCCTTCGGCAAGTGCTTGAGCTATAATAATTCTATCAAAAGGGTCTTTATGAAAATGAGGAAGTTTACTAAGCCCAAGCAAATGGGTAAACTCTATGGGCAACACCTGCATTTGGTTTCGAACAATGAAGTCAAATAAGTCCGACAATGGTGTATCTAATGCTAATTTACCAGGGTTTAGCTTAATGGCAATTTCCCAAAGCGATGCAATGCTAACGATACAAACTGTCTGAATATCAAGAATTTTATCTCTAAGTGTGGTGGGTATTTGAGGGTCACCCCCATAAAACCACAATAAGGTGTGTGTATCTAATAGTAGCATTACATATACTCGTTGAAATCTTCTAAGGGTGCATCAAAATCTGGGGCAATTTTAACTTTTCCTTTTGCAAAGCCAAATTCACGTTTTTCCAAAGCAGGTTGTGTAGCTT
>JBGAVQ010000128.1:0-14882 GCA_044228045.1 Spirosomataceae bacterium | reverse complement strand
AAACACTCGTATGGACTAATACGGGCTTTATTGAAAAAGTAGCGGTTATAGAACAAATCAATAAGCCACGTAACTGAATACACTGGTATAATAAAAGACCTCGTAGACAAGGGTTTAAAGCACTTAGAGAAAATATACTTTTCAAAACACACCTCAGCCGAGGCGTGTTTTTTAAAAGATAGGTTAGAAAAACGAAGTATTGAGTATATTTCGCTCGTGGCAGGATCCAGATACTTCAAACCATCATGAAAAATAGAACACTAACGCATCTTCTCAGCTTTTTGGGGCTGTTTTTTGTCAATTATGCACTGGCTCAACCAGCTAATCAAGATTGGCTCGTTTCGCCCATCACTCAAAAAAGTGAGGTGAAGGTACTGAAAAATGGTAAAGTGCTTGAACTCACCAACGGGTTGATTTCGAGACAAATACAAATTTCGCCCAATGCTGCTACTACAAGTTTCAAAAACCTGATAACTAATGAGCAATTTGTGCGCTCGGCTCGTCCAGAAGCAAGGGTAATTTTTAACAGAAAAACCTACCAAATTGGCGGTTTGTACGGACAAAAAGAACACGCTTATCTGCTGGAAGAATGGACCAATGAATTTACCAGCAATCCAGCAGATTTTCAGTTTGTTCGGCACGCCATTACCAATATAAAACCTCATTTTGACTGGAAACCAAGTACGTGGACAGCCAACAAAAACCTACCGACAGGTAAAGAATTAATCCTATATTTTACCTCGAGCCATGCTGAGTTGAAAGGTATTGAAGTAGCAGTACATTACGAAATTTTCGATGGGATTCCGCTGTTGAGCAAATGGTTGAGTATTGACAATAAGTCTGCCAACTCCTTCACAATCAATCAAGTAGTAAATGAAATATTGGCAACACCTGAAGAAGAATCGGCGGTGGTAGGCACACCCGAAAAGATGAAAAAGCCACAAAAACTCTACCTCGAAAACAATTTTGCCTACAACAACGCCATGCGTTATGAGCTGTCGGATCAGGCTACGCACTGGAAAATAGACAGCAGCTATACCTCGCAGGTTAATTACAACTACGACACGCCTTGTGTAGTAGAAGTCTATCCGTCGCTGGGCGTGGGCATTGACTTGGCCCCTAATCAGCAATACAAATCCATTCGTTCGTATGAATTATTACTCGATTCTTACGACCGTGAACGAAACGGCTTGGCTCGCCGAAAAATGTATCGAACCATTGCACCGTGGACAACCCAAAACCCGATTTTTATGCACCTCGTCAGTACTGACCCCGTCAAGGTGAAAAGCGTGATAGATCAGTGCGCCGAAACGGGTTACGAAATGGTCATTTTGAGCTTTGGCAGCGGCCTCAATATGGAAGACACCTCTGATGCCAACATCCAGAAATTCAAGGCATTAGCTGATTATGCTCACAGCAAAGGCATCAAATTGGGCGGTTATTCGTTGTTTAGCAGTCGCCGCATTGACGACGAAAATGATGTAATTGACCCACTAACTGGACTGCCAGACAAGGCCGCTTTTTTTGGTCATGCACCCTGTTTGGCCAGCAAATGGGGCATTAATTACCTGCAAAGTCTCAAAAAATTCATCAGTGAAACCGGTTTCGATTTGCTCGAACACGATGGCCCTTACCCAGGCGATGTGTGCGCCTCTACCAAACATCCCGCACACAAAGGCTTGGGCGATTCGCAATGGGTGCAAATGACCATGCAAAAGGAGTTTTACCAATGGCTCAACGGGCGTGGAGTCTATGTCAACGCCCCTGATTGGTATTTTCTGGATGGCTCACACAAGATTGCCTTGGGGTATCGAGAGGTTAATTTTTCGTTGTCGAGGGCACAACAAAAAATCTTGAATCGTCAGAATATTTATGATGGCACTTGGGACAAAATCCCTTCGATGGGCTGGGGCTTTGTGCCACTTACCAAATACCAAGGTGGTGGGCCAGAGGCCGTTCTGGAACCACTGAGCGAGCACCTGACCGACTACAAACAACTCATGATGCAATACTACGGAGCCGGTGTGCAGGCGTGCTACCGAGGACCACGCCTCTACGACACCGATGCCACCAAGCAGGTAGTAAAAAAAACAATTGATTGGTACAAAACGCACCGAGACATTCTCAATGCAGACATTATCCACCTCCGCCGCCCCGACGGACGAGACTGGGACGGCATCATGCACGTGAATCCTGCTTTGAAAGAAAAGGGGTTTGTGATGCTCTACAATCCGTTGAAAGAGCTCATTACCAGAAAGATAAAACTACCCTTATACTATACAGGCTTGATTAAGGAAGCTATTATCAAGACCTCCGAAGGCAAATCTAAAAAATATCTGCTTGCCCGAGACTATTCGGTCGAAATAGAGGTTACTTTGCCTGCCGAGGGTTATACTTGGCTGGTGATTGAGTGAGTATCATTACAAGCCTTCTTGCACCAAATACGTTTTGCCCTCTTCGGCAAGCAGGGTATTTGGGAACACACTTTGGGCTTCTTGGAGCAAGGGGGCAACATCTTTGAAGCGAGACGAAAAATGCCCAATAATCAACTGCCCTACTTGTGCCTGATGTGCTATTTCAGCCGCTTGTTGGGCAGTGCTATGAAAGGTTTTGGCAGCCCAATCTTTTAAGCCATGAGAAAACGTAGCTTCGTGGTACAGCAAATTGGCATGTCGAATAATCGGTACAATACTGGGGTTGTAGTTGGTATCTGAGCAATAGGCATAAGTATGCACAGGAGGTGCAGGTTGTGTATAAAGCTCATTGGCATACAGTAGTTGCCCGTTTTCGGTCAGTACATCTTCGCCGTCTTTCAATTGCTTTATTTGCTCAATACTCATCTCAGCAGGAAGTATCTCCTTGATAATCTTGCGTTTACGAGGCTTTTCTTTGAACAAAAAACCAGAGCAAGGCACTCGGTGTTGTAAGGGAATTGTAGCAACACTCAACTGTTCGTTCTCAAACAATTGATAATGACTATCTGGTTCAATAGCCTGAAAGTGAAGTGGATACGACAGTCGAGTGTCTGAATGTTTGAGTTGTAGCGTAATTATTTCAGCCAAAGCTGCTGGGGCAAACAGATACAAATCGTCAGTACGTTTGCCCAAGCTCAGGCTCATAAGCAAGCCTATTAGCCCCAAATAATGGTCGCCATGAAGGTGGCTGATAAAAATATATTTCAGTCGCCCTGGGCGGAGTTTGTATCTGAGGATTTGGGTCTGCGTACCTTCGCCACAGTCAATTAGGTAATAATCGCTTTCAACCTGTAAAATTTGTGCCGTAGGGTTACGTTGCAAGGTAGGCGTAGCCGAACCCGAGCCGAGGATAGTGAGTTGAAAAGGCAAAGTTTTTAACAGGTTTGTTGTTAAATCAAACTCAAAAAAGAAGGGTTGAGCAACCTCAACCCTATATAGGACATTTCACTTAGAACGCATAGTTGAACAAAAGTGTTCGACAAGGTGTCAATAATCTTCTTCTCGACCTTGACTTTCTTCTCCAAAACCGTAGTCGTCACCATCATCTTCGGCCTTAAACTCGTTTTCTAACTCGTTCATATACACGGCATCGGTGGCTTCTTCAACGGTTGGCATAATGGTTAGGTCTTCAATCTTGGCTTTGTCTAATTGGGCAATGATTTCGGCATCCTTAGTTACCAAAATGAATAAGCCCATTTCATTAAGGCACATTTTGTTGGCTTTCCGAATAAACGACACACCATAGCCGTCCAATTCGTTTACTGCCGTAAACTCCACAATCACATTGCAGTAGCCTTCACGGTACAAGTTGCGAAATAGTTTTTCAAAATCAGGAATAAGTTCCTCGCCAAATGATTTTTCGGCAAGGTTTACAAGGGCATATTGTTCGTTTTTTTCTACTTGGTAATTCATAGCTCGGGCGGTTACGTTACAGATTATTCGTCAAAAGGGTTTGATGATAGACAAATAAGAGGTACACTAAACAGCTGCAAAGTTAATAAATGATTCTATATGAGTGAATAAGTGTAAGAAATGTATCCTCATTCATTCAACAAGTTTAAGTATTTTTCAAACAACCCAGCGTCTGCTTTTTCTTTAGAAATGTAATATTCTACCTCACTTTCTCCTTGGGTAGTTAGGTTATTTGCCAACACGTTTTTTAGGTGATTAACAGTACCTATACTACCATCAATCAACTGAATATCAGCGGGTATGAGTTGGCGAAAGAATTTCTTGAAATATGGAAAATGCGTACAGCCCAATACCATAGCTCCATATTGAGTCAAATCAAGGTGCGCCAGCTTATGTTGTAAATAGGGCAAAATAACCGATTCATCAAAAGTAAATTGCTCGGCCATCACTACCAGCTCTTGCAAGGGAATGTAGTCAACTTGCCGATGGGTATCCACTACTGATACTAATTTTTTAAACTTGGCTTCCTTCAAAGTAAGTTCAGTGGCAAACACTAACACTCTTTTATTGGCTACGCTATTGACGGCTGGTTTTACGGCTGGTTCCATGCCCAAAATCGGAAACTCAAATTGCCGACGGAGATCGTCAATAGCAATGCTTGTAGCAGTATTACAAGCCACCACCAAGGCTTTGAGGTCTTGGCTTGCCATAAAACTCACCGCATCAAAAACGTATGCTTTAATCTGTTCTTTAGGCTTATTACCATATGGAGCATGCTGGCTATCAGCAAAATACACGAACTGCTCATGCGGGAGCAGCCGCAAAGCTTCATGCAAAACGGTAAGTCCACCCATACCCGAATCAAAAAAACCTATTTTCATGGCGTGAAAATAGATGGTTTTTTTGAAAAGAAAGTAGTTTAGTTCCAGCGAGGATTAGTTACCAATACAATGAGCATAAACAGCCCTGCCAATAAGCCAGGCACAGCAAGCAAGTAAAGAAGCCCTTTAGCAAAGGCAAAGTGATGATGGTTTTGGAGCCAGATACTCCCAAGCAAAATAACAGCTAAGGCCACTAAAATTAGAAACCATAATCCCAAATTGTACGATGACACCGAGCCGTCGGCTAAACCCACAAAAAAGAAATACAAAAACACCGCAGCAATAAGGGCATCGAAGCCCCATAAAATCCAGAAAAAGTTCATGACAAGACAGTTAATAGTGAATCAACAATGCTTCAAAAATAACAGACAAAACCATTCTCTGTCAATCTGATTGTTCTATCCGTTGAATGTGGGTGTTGAACCGTCCTAAAAAAGCAATCAAGCGTTTAGCCAAATAAACAAAACTACTATATTGCGCACTATCACATTAGTTAAACAACTCATGAACTACCGCCCGGCTACCTATAGCGACCACCAAAACATTGCCCAACTACATGCCCGAAGTTGGCAAGAAAACTATCGAGGCATTTGGAGTGACGAGTATCTTAACCAGCATGTAAGCCAAGACCGCCTGACTGTGTGGCAAAATCGTTTGCAACATCCTCCCGAAAACCAACATGTTATTGTGGCCGAAGATGACGGACTTTTATGTGGTTTTACCTGTGTGTATGCTAACGACGACCCTGTGTGGGGAGCACTCATTGATAACCTACACGTGATAGCCCCAAAAAAAGGACATGGTATTGGAAAGCAGCTCATGAAAGAAGCTGCCAAATGGATACACAGCCAAAAACCCAATTCACATTTTTATTTGTGGGTATTTGAAAAAAACCACCCCGCCCGACATTTTTATGATGCCGTTGGGGGGCAGCCACAAGCACCAGAGTTGCACGTAAACTCCGACGGCAGTCAGTCAATGGTAATTCGGTATGTTTGGCAAAATGCACGATTGTTTTTTAGGGAATAAAGTAATTATTAAGGAGGCTGGCAAAACCTCGTAAGCCAAATAAATTGGCATTAGACGGCTTAGTCTGACCTGTGAAGAACATCACCAATTTGTTCAAATTTAAAAATATCTTTCAATTTATTTTGAAAATTCAAAAATATCATATTCCTTTGAACCAAAATTTAATCATACTTCAACATGACACTCGACGAAGCCAGACAAACACTCATCAATGCTTGGGGTACACTGGGCAGTAGCTGGGGTGTAAGCCGTACTATGGCACAAATTCATGCTTTGCTGTTGGTGTCGCCAGAGCCGCTTACTACCGAAGACGTGATGACACAGTTGCAAATATCTCGAGGCAACGCCAACATGAGTTTGCGAGACTTGATAGACTGGGGCATTGTGCAAAAAGTAATCAAAACTGGTGAAAGAAAAGAGTTTTTTGTGGCTGATAAAGACATCTGGCGAGTAGCGATGCAAGTGGCAAAAGAGCGCAAAAAGCGTGAATTAGAACCTATTTTGAGAGTTTTAGACCAAGTTTCATCCGTAGAAGCAGACATTATGGATCCACAGGCCAAGCAGTTTGCCGAAACGGTACAAAACCTCCGCAAATTTGCCCACAATGCAGACGCTACCTTAGAAACCGTCATCAAAGCAGAAGAAAGTTGGTTCTTGGGGAATTTCCTAAAACTGTTCAAATAGCACAATCGAAGGATGTTCATCACTCTAAAGTGATGGAATACATTGCGTTACATTATTGAGGTGTATAGCATACTTCTAAGTAGGTGGTTCAAAGGCAAAAAAGCCTTTTATTTTTAACATAATTTTTCAATTATTACTGAAAATACAATAAATAAAAGTAATGAAAAACTCTCAAACAATCATCTACGACGACACCTGCCCAATGTGTACTTGGTACACTGGTCGGTTTATAAAAGCAGGTGTGCTTGACAGCCGCCTGCCGTTCTCAAAGCTCAACAGTGAATATAAAAACAAGTTAGATCTCAATCGCTCACGCCACGAAATTCCATTGATTGACACTCAAACAGGCAAGGTTCGCTACGGTTTGGATACCCTCACTTATTTACTGAGCAACCTAATGCCGTGGGCAAATGGCTTGCTCAATAATCCGTTTTTCAAGCGATTACTCAGGCCGCTTTACCAGTTTATTTCTTACAACCGCCGCATCATTGTGCCGTCTGTTTCTCCCAAAGGTAGTTTTGATGCTGCTCCTGATTTTCATGCAGGCTGGCGAATTGCCTTAATCAGCTTCATTCTTTTGCTGAATATGGGTTTGCATCATTTTTTTGCACAATGGGTTACTCATTATCTACATTACGCTGGCTATGTGTCAACTTTCGAGCTTTTCTTTTGGGTGAATATTGCCTTTCTCTGTTCACTGTGTTCATCCATTCACTTGGAGTCTATTCTAAATCACATAGCCCAAGTGCTAATAAGTATGCTGATTACAACCATATTTACAATGCCAGTCTGGATATTTTCCACCTTAATAATCAGACACTTACCCAGTCTTTATTTTGCTGTATTGTTTTCTTTGTTTGAAAGTTTTTTCATATTTATTCTCTTCCGTAGAAATCAAAAATAACAATCCTATGAACAAGCTCATCCTTGCCGGTGGCTCAGGGTATCTGGGCACGGTATTAGCTAACTACTTCGGACGGCGCACCGAAATAGTAGTGTTAAGTCGCCAGCCATTAGCTTCGTTTCATTCAAATCACATCGTAAGAGTAGTGCATTGGGACGGAAAAACGCTTGGCTCTTGGGCAAGCGAATTAAACGGTGCTGATGCCATCATCAATTTGGCTGGGCGTAGTGTCAATTGTCGCTACACACCACAAAACCAACAAGAAATATTTGAATCTCGTACCGAAGCTACCGCCGTGATTGCCGAAGCAATTCAGTTAGCAAAGCACCCACCAAAAGTTTGGATAAACTCCTCTACGGCAACTATTTATCGCCATGCCGAAGACCGAAACATGGATGAATACACTGGAGAATATCAAGATGATTTTTCGGTACGAGTAGCCAAACAATGGGAAAGTGTATTTTACAATGCAGCTATTCAGCCTATTGTAAGAAAAATTGCATTACGAACAGCCATTGTGTTAGGCCGCACCGAAGGCGTGATGCTTCGATTGATGAACTTAGTGAAACTTGGACTCGGAGGCAAACAAGGCACTGGTAGCCAGTTTATTAGCTGGATACATGAAGTTGATTTTGCTCGAGCTATCGAATACTTGATTGAGCGTCCAGACTTGGTAGGTACATTTAATTTAGCAGCCCCTAACCCTGTTACCAACGACTTTTTGATGCGAGCTTTGCGTAAAGCCATGCAAGTACCTTTTGGACTGCCTGCCACTAAATGGATGCTCCGCATAGGTGCATGGCTGATTGGCACCGAAACCGAATTGATTTTGAAAAGCCGGAGAGTAGTACCTACACGTCTGCTCGAAAGTGGGTTCATTTTCACCTATCCAACCATTCTGTTGGCATTTAATCAAATAATAAACAAACAAAAAACCTCAACCGTGGTCAAAACAGTTGAGGCAGCTTCAATAATTTAAAAAAACAAAGGCTTATTCAGTAGGGGTGCTCACTTCTTCGACCTTTTCTTCAAACATTTCAGGAAGATTTTTAGCGATGATATTATACCAAATTACCATCTTACGAATGTCGGAAGGATAAACACGCTCACGGTCAAAATTGGGTTCTACCTCACCCAAAAAAGCAAACAAATCAGCATTTGAAGCATTTTTAGCATCCAGAGCCACTTGCTCACCATGTTTTTGGTGAATTGCCATCAATATTTCGGCAAGTGGTTTTGAGCTATCTTGATGGTCGCTCAAATACACTGAAATATCTTTCAGTACCGATACTTTGGCACTACCACCTACTACTGTTTTTTCTTTTTTTTCGTCCAAACTCTCTACAATTACACCTGTTCGTGTAGGTTTCACAATCCGGTATAAACCTGGTTTGCCAGAGATGTTGGCTACTTCTTTTAGTAATTCCATGCGCTATTTAGTTTGTATTTTTATTATGGTATCAGGCAAATTTCGTTCTTATAGGGTAGAAACACCCTACTGCACAACGCCTATTTTACTCAAAAGGGTTGCAAAGATACATTAAAATCCGTGCGTTTTTACCCCCTGATTCATTTCATCAATTAGTGCCAGAATTTCTTCACGACCCTGCCTATTAACGGATGAAGTTATAATATAGTGTGGCATTTCGTCCCAAGTTTCCAGCATTTTAGTTTCATAATTAGCTACATTTTGAGCCACAACTCCCTTCGAGAGTTTGTCGGCTTTGGTAAAAACGATGTAAAATGGAATAGCTTTTTCACCCAATTTTTGCATAAATTCTAAGTCCACTTTTTGGGGTTCGTGACGAACATCTATCAACACAAAGGTAGCAATCAAGTTATTTCTGTTCTCGAGATACCCATGTATCATTTTTTCAAACGTTGCCCGTTCAGTCTTACTTACTTTGGCGTAGCCATAGCCGGGCAAATCCACCAAATACCAGGCATCGTTAATCAAAAAGTGGTTTATTAAGCGAGTTTTACCTGGTGTTTGTGAAGTTTTAGCAAGGTCTTTCCGAAGCACCAACGCATTGATAAGCGACGATTTGCCGACATTAGAGCGGCCAATAAAAGCGTATTCTGCCTTGTCGGGTTTGGGACATTTTTTGTAGTCGGTATTGCTCTGTAAAAATATTGCTTGCTGAATTTTCATATGAACATCTATTTTTGGGTGATGCGAAGGATAAACTAAAAACAACCTCGAATCAATATTAAAATGTAAAAAATGTTACTTAATTTCCTAACATTCGTCAGAAAATCAACTGCAAACTTAGCAAAGCCACGCTAATAATTTGATAATCAATTTTTTTAAAAAAATCCATTTTTGCTTTGTTGCCAAAATGTTCTTACTTTTCGGTTCTATTTCCCTACACCCAAAATCCAACCAGCCCATGAAACAGACACTACTTACAGTCTTTTTCGTATCCTTAACCACCACCATTGCGCTGTCTCAAACAGCGGCAGACTTACCCCCAAACGCTGTTCCAGGTAAGTGTTATGCAAAATGTTTGAAACCGACTCAGTTTCAGACTAAATCAGAACAGTTTGTAGCCAAAGAAGCTGGTGCTCGCCTCGAGGTAGTACCCGCCCAGCTTGGCACTGACTCTGAGCAACGCCTCAGCAAAGAAGCCAGCAAACGCCTTGAAGTAGTTCCGGTCAAATACAAAACCGTTACAGAGCAAGTGCTTGCCAAAGAAGCTGGCAAAAGAGTAGAAACCGTACCAGCTGTTTACAAAACTGAAACGGAGCAATATATTGCAAAAGAAGCCTCAAAACGATTAGAATTTGTGCCCGCTGAGTACAAAGTAGTAACAGAACAAGTATTGGTTAAAGAAGCCTCAAAACGATTAGAAATTGTACCGTCAGTTTACAAAACCGAGACCGAGCAATACATTGTGAAAGATGCTTCAAAACGCATTGAGGTAACGCCTGCTGTTTATCGAACTCAAACCGATCGAGTTGTTTCAAAAGATGCTTCGAAGCGATTAGAAATTATTGCAGGCGAATACAAAACTCAGACTGAGCAATATGTAGCCAAAGAAGCCTCAAAAAAAATTGAAGTAATTCCGGCTGAATACAAAACTGTAACAGAACGAGTGTTGGTCAAAGAAGCTGCTACTCGCCTTACGGCTGCCCCACCCACGTACCGTACCGTTACGGAGCGTATGTTAGTCAAAGAAGCTGCTACTCGCCTCGAAGTAATTCCGGCTGAATACAAAACTGTTTCGGAGCAAGTGTTAGTTAAAGAAGCCGTGAAACAATTAGTAACGGTTCCACCAGTGTATGTAACAGTAACTGAGCGTGTAAAAATACGAGATGCTTATACCAAATACGAGCGTCGTCAAGTTGACCCGTCGTGTTTATCGGCCAATCCCGAAGACTGTCGCATTTTGTGTTTGGTAGAAGTACCTGCCGAATATAAAACCATAACCAAGCAAGTACTCAAAACGCCTGCAACAACCAAAGAAGTAGTAACTCCCGCCCAATACAAAACCATAACCAAGCAAGTAGTTTCTCGTCCAGCCTCTACTCGCTCTATTGATTTACCAGCAGAATACGCTACAGTGACCAAGCAACTATTGGTAAACCCAGATGGTGTTCAAACATCAGGTAATACGGCTTATGCTCGTTCAGCAGCCATCGAAGCCGAATATGCTACCATCACTAAGCAAGTAGTGTCTCGCCCAGTTTCTACTCGTGAAACCATTATTCCTGCTCAGTATGCTTCTTATGCCAAGCAGGTGGTTTCTCGTGTGGCTGCCGTCCGTGAAATCGAGATTCCGGCTGAGTACGTAACCATTACCAAGCAAGCCTTAGTAAAAGATGCCGAAGTAAAAGAAATCGTAATTCCCGCCGTTTATGCTACTCGCACCAAGCAAGTGTTGGTATCGCCAACAACCACTCGTGAAATCGTGATTCCAGCAGAATACAAAACCATTACCAAGCAAGTAATTGCCACTGCTGCTACCACTCGTGAGGTAGAAATCCCTGCCGTTTATGCCACTCGTACCAAGCAAGTATTGGTATCGCCTGCTATAACTCGTATAGTAGATGTACCTGCTGAGTACAAAACTGTAACTCGCCAAGTAGTAGATGTGGCTGCCTCTACTCGTGAAATTGAAGTACCAGCTCAATATACTACGCTTACTAAAACTGTAGTGAAATCGGCTGCCTCTACCCGTGAAACAGCGATTCCAGCCGAATACGGCACGTATTCATCACAAGCCTTGGTTTCTAATAGCACTTATGCCGACTGGGTAGAAATCATTTGCGATAACAAGCTCACCAAAGCAACCATCATCGAAATTCAACGTGCTTTGAAAGCAAAGGGTTACGATCCAGGTTCTATTGATGACGTAATCGGTGCAAAAACTCGGGCGGCGTTGTTGCAGTTCCAGAAAGATAATAACCTACCACAAGGCAACTTAAACCTTGAAACACTGAAAGCATTGGGTGTTAAATATTAACCTATATCGGTTGATATTACAAAGAAAGACTGTCTCTGATCAAGACAGTCTTTTTTTATGGGTAGTGCTAAACATATGATGCTAATTTCGGGTCAGACGGGGTCGTCCAGACGTTCCGTCTGACCAATACTCAGCACTACATTTAGTGAACCACTTTTTATGAAATCACCTGCCATATTGTACTTTTCTATCCGCAAGTCGCTAAAAATAGTGTAGTTGGTCGAAGTTCATTACCACAAATCACATTTATTTCTATTTTTGATGCCAATCTCTTTTCCGAAAACTTCGGAGTTCTGTTTTTAAAACAGCCTCCCCATGAAACTTCTCATAGCAAAATGCTGGTTTTGCCAACACTTGCTTGCTAAAACAGTTTTTAATAGACCATTCCTCACATAGGAGTTTGTTAAAAAGTCAAATTGTTTTAGCTTGAACCCCAGAAAAATCATTAACAACTTATATCAACTAAACGCCGAACCAATTCAATTATGAAAAGAAGAGACTTTATGCAACTGTCGGGCATGGGCTTAGGTGCATTGGTGGGAGCATCAGTTCCCATTTTGGGTAATGCCGTTTCGCTCGAACATTTACTTGAGCCAGGTGCCGATGTTGCCTTTAAAAAGAAAATGGCCGACATCGCCCTCAATGCCGCTAAAAGTAGAGGTGCTACCTACACCGACGTACGGATAGGCCGATACCTGCAACAGTTTTTGTTCACCCGTGAAAACAAGGTGCAAAATATCGTGAACGCCGAGTCGTATGGTGTGGGGATTCGGGTAATTGCCAATGGCACCTGGGGCTTTTCGGCCACAAGCGACGTTAGCCCAGATGGCATTGCCAAATGCGCAGAAACAGCCGTTGCCATTGCCAAAGCCAATGCTAAAATCCAGACAGAGCCAGTGGTATTAGCGCCTCAAAAAGGCGTTGGTGAGATCGTTTGGAAAACACCCATTAAGAAAAATGCTTTTCAGGTTCCTATTCAAGAAAAGATTGATTTGTTGATGAAGGTAAATAGCGAAGCCATGAAAAATGGGGCGGGTTTTGTGACTTCTAATCTGTTTTTTGTGAACGAACAAAAGTATTTTGCCTCTACTGACGGCTCGTACATAGACCAAGATATTCACCGTATTTGGCCTACGTTTACTGTAACAGCAGTTGATAGGCAGGCGGGTAAGTTTAAAACCCGTGATGCCATCAGCTCACCTATGGGCATGGGCTACGAATATTTGGATGGATTGGCCAGCGAAAAAATTGCTGGACCAAATGGGCTGGTAGGTTATCGCAACTCTTATGATATGGTTGAAGATGCCATTACTTCTGCCAAGCAAGCCAAAGAAAAAATGACAGCAAAGTCGGTGCAACCGGGCAAATTTGACTTGGTGCTTGACCCCAATCACTTGGGGTTGACCATACACGAATCGGTGGGCCACCCTACTGAACTTGACCGTGTGTTGGGCTATGAAGCCAACTATGCAGGGACCAGTTTTGCGACCTTAGATAAATGGAAATCGAAAAACTTTAATTATGGAAGCAAGCAAGTAAACATTGTAGCTGACAAAGTACAGCCTTTTACCCTGGGTACAGTGGGTTATGACGACGAAGGCGTGCCTTGCAAGGAGTGGGATTTGATAAAAGATGGAATCTTGGTCAATTACCAAGCCATTCGTGACCAAGCCAGCATTATTGGCGAAACGGCCTCACACGGCTGTTGCTATGCCGATAACTGGAATTCGGTACAGTTTCAGCGGATGCCAAATGTTTCGCTGCGCCCAGGTAAAGAAAAACTCAACGTAATGGACATGATTAAGGGCGTTGAGAAAGGCATTTATATTATTGGTCGTGGCTCGTATTCAATTGACCAACAGCGGTATAACTTCCAGTTTGGTGGTCAATTGTTTTACGAAATCAAAAATGGAGAAATTACAGGCATGTTAGATGACGTAGCGTATCAGTCAAATACGCAAGAATTCTGGAACTCGTGTGTACAGATTTGCGACAAAGACGACTACCGCACCTTTGGGTCGTTTTTTGATGGCAAAGGGCAACCTTCGCAAGTAAGTGCTGTTTCGCATGGGAGTGCTACCACACGGTTCAACGGCGTGAACGTAATCAACACAGGCAGAAAGATTTAAACGACATCAACCATGACAATATTAACCAAAGAGGAAGCAAAGAAAATAATAGATAAAGTGCTGGCATACTCCAAAGCCGACGAAATGAGCGTAGGCTTAACTGGCAGCCGCACGGGTAACATTCGCTATGCACGAAATTCTGTCTCGACAAGTGGTGAGTCTTACAACTTGTCGCTTGCAGTGACAGCGGTGTTTGGCAAACGCTCAGGCACAGCCACCATCAATGAGTTTGATGACCAATCCTTAGAAAAAACGGTGCGCCGTGCAGAAGAAATTGCCCGATTGGCTCCTGAAAACTCAGAGTATATGCCAATGCTTGGCCCTCAAACATTTACCGAAACCAATACTTTTGCAGAAAGTACTGCCAAGATAGACCCAGCTTATCGTGCAAAAGTAGCGTTTGAAAGCCTTGACCCTTGTATCAAAAAATCGCTAACTGCTGCTGGTTATCTCGAAGATTCAATGGGTTTTTCGGCCATTGGTAACAGCAAAGGTTTATTTGCTTACAACAAAGCTACATCTGTTGAGTTTTCGGTTACAGTTCGTACTGCCGACGGCACAGGTTCAGGGTATGTTAGTCGAGACTTTAACGACACTTCAAAATTAAGTACCAAATCTGCCACCGATATCGCCATTCAGAAAGCCTTGGCTTCGACCAACCCAAAAGCCTTAGAGCCAGGCAAATACACTGTGATTTTGGAACCAACTGCTGCCAACGATTTGCTCCAAAACATGATGCGTAGCATGGACGCTCGCAACGCCGATGAAGGCCGAAGTTTTATGAGTAAAAAAGGCGGTGGTACTCGTTTGGGAGAAAAACTATTTGACGAAACCGTAACCATTTACTCTGACCCCACCAATCCAGAAATCCCGAGTGCGGGGTATTCGGGCGATGGCCGTGT
>JBGAVQ010000127.1:0-14992 GCA_044228045.1 Spirosomataceae bacterium | reverse complement strand
GGGCTATTTTGAGCGCAATAGCGGCACGATACGCTTTTGTGAAGTCGTCGTCAGGTGTTTGAGCAACAAGGAGTTGAGTGTATAATAAAGCCAGGCCAATCAGTATCCACTGTTTCATTCGATAGGTAGTTTGCTGAGTTGCTGGAGGATATTGCCAGTTTTATATCCATACTGAAAAATGCCATCTCGCCCCGTCATTATCAAGGTTTTATTGTTTGGAATTACATCATAAACAACCAATTCGGGAAATGTAGTCACTATTTCGGGTTTCTCTGGTTTGCTCAAATCCATCACTTTTAAGCCATATTGGCCGTCACAGACAAACAATGAGTTACCATCTACGCCCAAGCCGTGTGGGTTTTGCATGGCAATAGAATTGACCAACTTGGGTTGTGTTATATTTTGAATATCCACCACATCTAAGCGGTTTACACCTCGCCTGCACGCAGTTCCGTCTCGCAAGGTCACATAGGCATAAGACTCTTGCACTACCACGGGGTCACAGCTGGCAATATGCACAAACTCCGAGACAAACTTAGGGTCTTGGGGCTGGGCATTATCGTAAATCTTCATGCCTGTTTGCGTACCAATAAACAGTTTGTCTTTGTAAGGGAAGATAGTTTCGATACCAAACCCCAATTTAATGGTATTGCCCAAGATAGGACTATCGGGCTGGGTGATGTTAAAGACCCGAAGGTCATTTACGCCTACGGCATAAAGAAAATCACCTGTAATGGCAAATCGAGCCAGCGAACCACCTGTACCAGTGGTAGTTGGCGAAATAGAATCATTCTTTTCGCAACCACCGAAACAGATGATTAACAAAATCCAGCTTAAAATTAATTGAATTGTTTTCATGGTTTTAATATTAAGACAATAGAAGTTTAGACGAGAGACATGAGAAGATTTTGATAATAGTAACTGTATAGAACGCTAACTTCTTGACTTTTTTGACTTCGATTAGCTTTTCATTTCCTTTGCCACTCATAAGTAGGGCTAAATGCAACTTAACACTATCTTGACTCCTTCGACTTTCTTAACTCCCAGACTTACGACTATCTTGACTTTTCCGACTTTTTGACTTAGCTCCACTTACGACTATCGCCTACACGTTGGTTTTTGGCTGAATGTTACTTTGTCCCAACCAACAACCACACCCTTTGTGGGGTCAACACATTCAAAATAAACACCCACTTCGGGCGGGAAAAGTTGGGTAGTAAATACCTTCTCGACACGCTTAATAAGTTGTACTTTTTCAGGACTGGCAATATCTAACACTACCAAGTCTGTACCATTGTCAACATAGAGAAAAGTGCCTTTGGCTGCCATATCTACACTGGCTGGTATTTTCAGGAAAGCTACTTTTTTAGGGCTTTCTGGATTGCTATTGTTGATGATATGAATGCCTTTATTGGGTTCGTTCACAAACAAGTAGTTGTCTTTGATATAAATTTTCCCTGTTTGTTTCATGGGCTGAGGTGGCTGAATTTCGATTTGCCGCATGGCTTCAAAACTCAGATAAACAGGCCGATAGCCAGTCATGGACTGGGGTTCTTGTTGGGGTATGCAACTCTCCAATAGCAGCACTATGCCTGCGAAGATTATATATTTTTTCATGGCTTTCTATTTGGCTATTCAACTCAACGAAAATAATACAAATAACTCAACCTAAACAGGGTAGGGGATATAAAATTTTTTCGCAACTTGCCACTGGATATGGCAAATAGACTTAATTGCCATCGTTGTACAAAAATCTAAACCTACAGACATGGATAATTTTTACATCAACCGCCGCCGTTTTTTGCAAGGGGCTACAGCATCGTTGGCATTATCAGCTTTTGGCGCACAAGGGATGGATCTCATCTATCCTGCCCAAACCTACCGAGTCGCCTTAATTGGTACGGGATGGTATGGCAAAAGCGATTTGTTTCGGCTCATCCAAGTAGCTCCAGTAGAAGTAGTGGCACTTTGTGATGTGGACAAAAATATGCTTGATGCCGCCGCTAAATTGGTAAGCCAACGGCAAAAATCAGGTAAAGTACCTCGTTTGTATGGTGATTATCGGAAATTGTTGGCCGAAAACCAATTGGATATTGTACTCATTGGCACACCAGACCATTGGCATGCCCTCATGGCCATTGAAGCAGTGAAGGCTGGTGCACATGTATATGTGCAAAAACCCATTAGTGTAGATGTAATAGAAGGCGAAGCTATGGTGGCGGCAGCCCGAAAGTATAATAAAGTAGTGCAAGTAGGTACACAGCGTAAAAGCACCCCTCACTTGATTGATGCCAAGAAAAACATTGTAGATGCTGGCTTGCTTGGCAAAATAGCGCACGTTGAAATGTGCTGCTATTTTGCAATGCGAAACAACGGCAACCCGCCTGTACAACCAGTGCCTGATTTTTTGGATTACGAAATGTGGACAGGACCTGCTCCCATGCGCCCCTACGACGGACTACCACACATCCGCTGGTGGCGTACTTTTATGGAGTACGGCAACGGTATCACGGGCGATATGTGCGTACACATGTTTGACACCGTTCGCTGGATGCTCAAATTAGGCTGGCCTAAGCGCATTACTTCAAGCGGGGGTATCTTTGTACAAAAAGAAGGCAAATCAAACATCGCTGATACTCAGTCTGCTGTGTTTGAGTACGACCAGCTCAACTGTGTGTGGCAGCATCGTACTTGGGGAACACCCAATAACCCTGATTATCCGTGGTCGTTTACTATTTATGGCGAAAACGGAACACTATGGGGCAGCACGATGCGCTACGATTTTATCCCGAATGGTAAGGGCGAAAAAATTCACAAAGACGTGGTCTATGAAAAAGAAAAATATCCAGAAGATGTTACCGAAGAACGCATCGAACTAAACGCTGCCCCTGCCACACGCCTGCACATGCTCGACTTTTTGGCTGCCATCGAAAATAAAAGCCGCCCCGTAGCAGACATCGAAGAAGGGCATATTTCTACAGCCAGTTGCATTATTGCTAATTTGTCCATGCAAACGGGCCGCCCGCTGATTTATGACCCCACCAAACGCATCATTACTGGCGATGCCGAGGCTACTAAGTTGTTACAACGACCTTACCGTAAACCGTGGGTGCATCCTGATCCAAAAAAAGTCTAATACCTTAAAAATCAGAGCCATCAACGTCGCCGTCGCCATTGGAATCACCAAACATTCTAAACATAGAAGGCCCGCCACTGCCTCCTTGGCATTCGATACAGAAGCAGACTGATTGTTGGTTGCCGTGATCTTCAAAACAGGTCATACCGCAGGGGCAGTCGGAGGTATTAGCAGTGGGCGATCCTTCACCAGCAGCCTTAAAACGAACTACTTTGCCAGCAGGACTTGTACGAGAAACATTGGAAATGGCACCATTGCGGTACATAAACCGTAAGGTGCCTTTTCCTTTGGCTAACTGGATGGTGTTACTGCCTTGTTGCAAGCGAAATTCTTGCGTGGTCGGCTGGTTTTGTTGGGCATAGCTGTTAGAAGCTCCTAACAAGCAATACGTAGCGATGGCTACTACAAGTACACAGAATTGGTTGATTTTCATGGCTTTTAAGGAGAAAAGGTTCACTTATTGATTCGATTTTCGATACAAAGTTGTCCTTTTCTCCCTATCCACATCAATACAAACTTGTTTGTATTTGTACCATTTTGTAGGAAAATATCAGTATCAAATGGCACTGATTTCATTACAAATACCTATGCAAATGTATCAGACATCAAGTTGCTGAACCATTTAAGCATGGTTTCATAGTTGTCGGCAGTTGCACCAGCAGACTCAGTAATACCATTGCCTGTTGGAATCATGGTGCCAGTAGCTGGGTCATATCTGAATACCACCGACAACCAAGATGCCGTTTTGTTAGTAATTGGTGTATAACAAGCAGAATTGGTCATTGGTGATTGGTTAATTGTTTCGCCACGGAGCAAATGAATAATGGCATCAGCACATACTTTGGCTTCGGCATTGGCTATGTGGCCAGCTTTGGGCTGAGTGGTAGAAGACGCATCACCAATCACATGAATATTGGGTACTGCTGTTGACTCATAAGATAGTACGTTTACTCCAGCCCACCTTCCACTACCAGCGTTTGCCAAACCAATTCCTGATTGGGTAATTAAATTGCCCGCTTTATGGGTTGGGATAGCATTAATAACCTTTCCTTTGAATGAACCAACACTTGTGTTGACAGTTCCTGTATTAGCATCAATGCTGGTTAAAAGTGCATTCGGAACATAGGTGATGATGCCTTTGTGCGTATTATTGAACGCATTCGTAAAGTTTTCTGGCTCAGCCTGTATGCCACTGTTAGCATCTAATATAATGACCTTACCACCACCTTTGGTACGTTTAAGGTAATCGGCTACCACACAAGCACGCTCATAAGGGCCGGGCGGACACCGGTATGGTTTTGGGGGTATGGTTAAAATAAACGTATCCTTGCTGGTCATAGACTTTATTTGGGCTTGCAAACTCGTTGTTTGTGTCCCTGCTTTCCAAGCATGAACTACCTTTGCCTGTGCTGCTGCAGTACCAGACATTGGCAATGGGTCAAAGTCTATGCCAGGGGCAATTACCAAGCGGTCATAAGCTATGCTGCTGCCATTGTTAAGTGTTACAGAACGCCCTGCGGGGTTAATTTGTGTAACCGAATTGGCAAGTACTGTCACTCCGTATTTACTTTTCAATATATTGTAGTTAAATGCCAACTGAGCTAATGTACGCTCGCCTGTCAGTACCATATTACTGAAAATATTGGAGTAATAAGTAGCATTAGGTTCTATTAAGGTCACTTGTACATCAGTACCACCCCATAAGCGTAGATATTTAGCTGCTGTTGTTCCTGCCATGCCTCCACCAATCACTACTACTCGCCCGCTGGCTACTGTTGTGTTGGCTATGATCTGAGGAGCAGATGAATCTATCAGGTCATCAGCCCATGCCGATTGAAATAATGATACGCCCAACGAGGCAGCTCCGATATTTGTTAGAAATTTTCTTCTTTTCATGATGTTGTTCTCGTTTATTGTTGGGCAAAAAAATCAGCAATTAGTTGAATCTCAGCTTTTGTGTAAGCCTTTGCATGAACATTCATGATGTCTGCTCTCGGGTTTTTCGTTTGCATCTCGGTGAGTTCATCCACAATTTCTTTTGCACTTTCACCTGCTAAATGCTCCAAGCCATACCCATTAGTGCCATGGCACTGAAAACAATTGGCTGCTAAGGTTCTTCCTGGCAAATCCGCAGTTGTTGCTGACCGAGCAGACTTCATATTGGGCGTAGCGTTTTCATCTAAGAAATCCTCATGACAGGATAGCATGAAGATAGATGTCCCTATAAAGACACCTAAGGTTTTTAATTTAAAGGCGGAAATTTTCATACGTGGAACAAGGATTTAAGTGGAAAATTATTAACCGCCGTAAATGTAGATTTTACTGATACGCTGTTCTGTGACTTTTATCACATAGCTACTTGACAAAAATAAGTTGTTGAAATAACTGAAATATTCAGAAAAAACGATAATAGTACCACTTGATATAGGGCTTTCGGGGAGATTTTGGTGAGAAAATAAATCGGTTCAGTTCCCTACCAAGGTGAGCAACAATTGAGAAAGAGGCGCAATTACTTGCCTAACGAAGGCTTCGTGAAATAACAAAGGCATGGGCAGCAAAAGCCAGCTAAAAACCCATACGTGGGAAAAAATATTGTGGGCAATAATTCTTTTCACCAAGGTGATTTCTTCTTCGGCATACATACACAAAGCATGGAGGGCAAAATAACAAAAGGGCAAACCGTAGCCAGCCTTTACTGGTACAGAAATAGCCACTTCGTGAAGTAATCCTGACAACAAAAAAGAAGCAATCATGGCCTGCCGCTGCCCCAACCAGTTTTTTAATGGTCGGTAAGCAATGAGTGCCGTCATTTCAGAAAAGGCCATATTCCATCGCTTGCCCCAAAATTCTTTCAAGGACGTTGATTTGTAAGGGGCTCGAAAAAGTTCTTTGGCATCTACTCCCAAAAATCTCCAAAAAGAAGCAGACAAATTCAAAATGCCAAAATGAAGGATAAAACTCAAACCTACCAACATTAACAAGTAAGGTAGAAAATACCCTGCAAAAGAGTTCTGACGCAGTTGATTTGCTACCAATAAGAGGAACAAACCAACGATGATGCGTGAAATTCCCTTGAAAACTAAACTACTTATGTTGGGGAGCGGACTGGAAATTAACTTTTCAAACAACCGAGGTCTCATACCAAACCAGCCTAACGAAAAAGCTGTCCATTGCAAAATACTTAATGCAGGTGTTGTGGTGTAACTTTCTACCATCACGATTGCCTTCATCGCTAACAGTAGAAAAGACACAAGTACAAGCATCCGAAACAAAGCTGATTGTTCAGTTGTGATGACTGAAACAGTGACGGTACTTAGTAATATGATTGACCATGAGATGCTACGTGCAAGGTTTTTTTGCTTGATACGGGGCAATAAATAGCCAGTAGCGAACAGAAAAAATCCTAATCCTAACAGGTAAATGTAGGTCAGATCCATAAGCTGTTGAACAAAAAAGTAGTGAGGTAAGCACAGGTGAAAATCACAAATAGCGTTACCAATCCGATTTCGCCTAAGGTGTAGAATAAACCTTTGGGTGCATCGGTTTTGTCAAAGTAAAAGAACTGGATTAGTACTCGAGCCAGCCAATAAATCCCAATAAATAATGTGATACTTCGAGCCAGAAATGAGTGGTTGAGTAGGTCGTCGGCACCAACTATGGAGATTATACCAAAACTAAAATTTATCACTAAAATATAGGCTGCATAAGTCCAAAACATCTGTTTGAGCAGCGTTTTTAGCGGTTTAAGCTCGTGTTGCCAGTTTAGCATCTTCGGAATCAGTAGGCTTCCTAAGCACAAAACAATATGACCAATCCCACAGGTGATGAGTAATATTTTCAGGATAGAGTACATTTACATGATTGCTAACGATGAAATATTGCAAGTTAAAGCTGATGTTAAAACGGCAATTATTTCTTCGCTTTGCTCTGCTTTTTTCCTGCTGTTTTTGCCACAATTCGGAGGATGGGGGCAATCAGGATAGGCGTGTAGCGAGCAACCAAAGGATTAATCACCATAGCTACAACCAGCATAAGCAAAAAGACAAAAGCAACTGTCAACGAGCGCCATTGCGCCAACTTGACCATAAACTTGTCTAATGGTTTTTCGGTTAGCTTATTAGCTGGATTCCCGATGTATCCCCACAAAAAATAGAGCATAATACTCGAATAGCTCACATTGATGACATAGACAACAATAGGGGTAAGCAAATAAAGTGTTTTTGGTGTCGAATACTCACCATACAAGCCACTACTAAATGGCATGAGTACAACAGAAAGCAAGAAGAGCAGATTGAGCCAGAGTAGCTTAGGCGTGTAGTCAGTTACATAGCCAAACATTCGGTGATGGATAGTCCAATACAAGCCAATTAGAATGAAACTAAGAAAAAAACCAATGAATTTAGGAATAAGATGCACCATTCCATGCAAAAGTGCTTGTTCGCTTATTTCTTCACCATGAAGCTCGGGTACTTTGATTTCAATAACCAACAGGGTGATGGCAATGGCAAATACGGCATCACTAAATAAAATGAGGCGTTCGAGTTGGAATTCTTTTTTGAGTTCTTGTTCGAAGTGATCCATAATAAGGTGGGTGGAGGGTTAATTATTTGATGAGTGAAAGTAGCTAAAAAGCACAAGTGAGCAAAATTTATGGGGAAAGTTTTGGGGGGAGCAAGTCTTTTTGCTTTCTGACCCGAGATTGAGCTACAACAAAAAAGCCTCGCTCGGTGGAGCAAGGCTTCGTGAAGTTTCTGACCAGAGGCCAGAGTTACAACGTTATGCCGCTAACTTATTCACAAACTTAGCTAACTTCGACTTGTTGTTCGACGCTTTGTTCTTGTGAATGATGTTTTTCTTTGCCAATTTGTCGAGCATTGAAGAAACAGTAATATACAACTCTGCTGCAACCGACTTGTCGGTAGTGAGACGGAGTCTCTTAATCATTGTACGAGTGGTCTTATGCTGATAGCGATTTCTCAAACGCTTGGCTTCTGAAGAACGAATTCTTTTGAGTGCTGACTTGTGATTTGCCATGTTTTATTGCACGAATAAATGTTGGTTTCTGAAATGAGTTCGCAAAAGTACGAAAAATCGTTTAACTTTCAAACGTTTTTCAAAAAGTTTTCTTACATCTATTTACAGATGCAGTAACTTGTCAATTGGCAAGTAGCTGATTATCAATTTGAACTAAGTTTGACTAAGGGTTATCTTTTATGATAAAGCGTGTTTTGTTTGTTTTTTGCCTATTGCTTATGGCTTATTGCCAACTGAGTGCATGGGGTTTTTTTGCACATCAACGCATCAATCGGCTTGCTATTTTTACACTCCCGCCCGAAATGATGCCTTTCTATAAAAAACACATACAGTATTTAATGGAAAACTCTGTTCGGCCCGATATGCGTCGCTATGCTGTAAAAGACGAAGCCCCTCGGCATTACATTGATGCCGATATGTATGGCGATAGTGCACTCTACAAAATGCCACTTTTTTGGAAAGATGCCGTTGCCAAATACACCGAAGATACCCTTATGGCCTATGGTATTGTACCCTGGCACATTCAGCGCATGAAGTTTCAATTGACCGAAGCCTTCAGAGAGAAAGACGTGCGGCGCATCCTACGACTGTCTGCCGAAATCGGGCATTATATTGGCGATGCCAACGTGCCGCTGCATACCACCAGCAACTATAACGGACAGCGCACTCGGCAAGAAGGCATTCATGGTTTTTGGGAAAGCCGCTTGCCCGAACTGTTTATTAACGAGTACGATTTTTTTGTAGGTAAGGCCGATTATTTAGAAAAACCATACTTAGAGGCTTGGAAAGCCGTGCGCCAAGCCAATGCCTGTTTAGACTCGGTGCTGGTATTTGAGCGAGAACTCACCACCCAACTGGGCGAAAGCAAGAAATTTGTGATGGAAGAACGCAACGGCGTGTTAATGAAAAACTATTCACAGGATTTTTCGAGGGCATATCAAAACAAATTGGGCCAACAAGTAGAGCGACAAATGCGGCGAGCCATCAAAATGATTGGTGATTTTTGGTACACTTGCTGGGTAGATGCCGGCCAGCCCGACCTCACCCCCTTGCTCTACCAAGCCTCTGCACAAGACCAAAAAGAAGACGAAACCGAAGAACAAAGTTGGCTTCAACGGCTCTTTAATGTTCGCAAAGAGGGGGATAATTGAATCACAGTTTGCAGAATAACCTTTTGTTTTTATAGTTTCATCATTGAGTTTTATTAACCGAATCCTCTAATCCTATGCAAAAATTGTATTCATTTGCCTTGTATGTAAGCCTTTTTTGTGCTGCCCTATTTGTTGGAATGCTCATCGCTGGCATGACTGCCGAAACCAGCTACCCCGTCATCATTGGGCTATTGTCTTTAGCGTTGGGTATTCGACAGTACCCTCAGTATGCCAGTCTGTCGTTTACAGTGCTAATTCTGACCTCAGTATCAATGGCCATGTATCACCCCGAATGGCTCGTGAAGTGGGGTGATTATGAACTCAAAAACCTTATTACACCTCTCATGCAACTCATTATGTTTGGGGTTGGCTCTGTAATGACAGCCGAAGATTTTGTAGGGGTTGCCAAAATGCCCAAAGGTGTAATAGTAGGCTTGTTGGCGCAGTTCAGCATTATGCCAATAGTTGGTTACACCCTGGCAAAAGTCTTTAATTTTCCGCCCGAAATAGCGGCAGGTGTGGTGCTAATTGGTTGTGTCCCAAGTGGTTTGGCCTCTAATGTAATGTGTTACATTGCCAATGCCAACGTTGCATTATCTGTCACTATTACCTCGTTGGCTACCTTGCTTTCTCCTATTTTGACTCCTGCCTTGCTCAAATTATTAGCAGGCGAATTTGTTGAAATTAACTTTTTGGATCGGATGTTTGATATTTTGAAAGTAGCCATTCTTCCCATTGCCATAGGGGTGTTACTCAATCGTTTTGCTAAAACACTGGTAGATAAACTCAAAAACATATTGCCGCTGCTTTCAATGGGAGGCATTGTCTTTATTTTAGGAATCATCACAGCCATGGGACGAGACAAACTGTTGGTCATTGGTTTAGTGTTGATTTTTAGCTCGTTTTTGCACAATCTGTTTGGTTATTTGCTTGGCTATGGCATGGCACGACTTTCTAAATTAGATGAGAAATCGTGTCGGGCCGTTGCTATTGAAGTGGGACTTCAAAACGGTGGTTTGGCTTCTGCATTGGCTTTACAAATGGGTAAAGTGAGTACAATGGGGCTTGCACCTGCTATTTTTGGGCCGTTAATGAACATCACAGGCTCGATGCTTGCCAACTGGTGGCGAAACCGACCCGTAGAAGAAGATGAACAGGAGTCTGCACTGTAGGTCTGACCCATAAAAGAGAAAAAAACTCAAGGTCTGTACCAAAGGTCTGACCTGTTGGGAGGAGATTGAAAAAAGAAGTAGCGATAGAAATGCCTATCTTTGCCCCATGAAGACTCCTATTGTTCAAATTGTTCTAAAATTCGGAAAAGACGCACCCGTTCGGCGGTTTCACCCTTGGGTTTTCTCAGGGGCTATTCACAAAATAAAAGGCAAACCTCAAGACGGCGAAGTGGTAGAAGTGCTTGATAGTCACGGCAACTATTTAGCAACGGGGCATTACCACGACGGCAGCATTGCCGTAAAGATTTTCTCGTTTGAGCAAGTTGATATTGACGAAAATTTTTGGTTTAATAAATTAGAAAAAGCATACAAAGTTCGTCAATTGCTTGATTTACAGCAAACTACTTGTTTTCGCTTGGTGCATGGAGAAGGTGATGGCTTGCCCGGGCTGGTAATTGACTGGTACAATGGCGTGGCAGTATTGCAAGCGCATTCGATTGGGATGCACTTGGAGCGGAATAACCTTACACAAGCCCTTCAGCGGCTTTTTGGAGATAAGCTCCTCGCTGTTTACGACAAAAGTAAAGAGACCCTGCCCGACCGCTATGCGGAGTCGTTTAGTAATGGGTATATTATTGGCAGCCAGGCTGTTCCTTAAACTGTTAAAGAAAACGGGAATAACTTTTTGATTGATTGGGAAACTGGGCAAAAAACAGGCTTTTTTCTGGATCAACGAGACAACCGCCAATTACTAACTCGCTATGTAGCAGGCAAAAAGGTTTTGAATGCCTTTTGTTATTCGGGTGGTTTTTCGGTATATGCTCTTGGTGCAGGGGCGGCGTTGGTGCATTCGGTTGATGCTTCGCAGAAAGCCATTGAATTAACTAACCGTAATGTAATCGCTAACGAGTTTCCTGCGGATGTGCATACGCATGAGGCATACACAGAGGATGTGATTAAGTTCCTAAAAAATACTACTGAGCCTTACGACGTTATGGTATTAGATCCACCTGCGTATGCCAAAAGTATGGATGCCCGCCACCGAGCGGTGCAAGGCTATAAGCGGCTCAATATAGAAGGCTTAAAAAAACTGGCTTCAGGCGGCATTTTGTTTACTTTTTCGTGCTCGCAAGTGGTTGATAGAGAGTTGTTTTACAATACTGTAGTTGCAGCTGCCATCGAAGCAGGTCGGCAGGTACGGGTGTTGCATCACCTCACGCAAGGGCCAGACCACCCCGTGAACTTTTTCCATCCCGAAGGGCATTATTTGAAGGGATTGGTGTTGTATGTGGAATAGAAGTCGTAAGTCAAGAAGTCAAGGAAGTCGTAAGTCGAGAAGTCAAGGAAGTCGGAAGTCGAGAAGTCAAGGAAGTCGGAAAAGTCAGAAGAACTATGTGACCTATCCTTCTATGTGGTTGTAAAGTCGAGAAAGTCAAGGAAGTCGGAAAAGTCAGAAGAACTATGTGACCTATCCTTCTATGTGGTTGTAAAGTTGAGAAAGCCAAAGAAGTCGGAAAAGTCAGAAGAACTATGTGACCTATCCTTCTATGTGGTTGTAAAGTCGAGAAGCTAAACTATGTGTACTATCTGCCTATGTGGTTGCATAAATCAAAATCATAGTGTCTAAACAAGTTGTATCCATGAAAAAACAGAAGAATTATATATTAGTTGTTGGTTATTTGCTATTAGCTATTTGTAATGTTTCAGTGTCTTATGCCCAACAAACACCCGACACCACCAAAGTAGAAGTCGGCACAGACCTGTTCCCAAAATCGGCACCACAGGCCGACTTAGATAAACTCAGTCAGTTGTTGCAAGTGCCCGTTCATCAGGCGTTTTGGCAAGGATTTCAAGAAAAATTCAAAAATGATTTTGCTGCTAACCTGATTTACCAAAAAGCTCGTAAAATAGGAGTAGATGACTTTGAAATGTCGCTTTACGAAAGCCGAAAAGCACAACTTGATTTCTTCAAAAAACATACAGACTTTGCGAAACTTTCAGACGACTTCAAAAAGTTTGTTGAAAACAACATTCGATGGAACTACTGGCATAGCCTCATAGCCTACCCCATTGTACGGGGCAATCAGCAGACCAAGCATTTGGTTGTAACGTCCTTGCCTTCGCTGATGGTTGAAGACTTGGCTGAAAACAAAGTCAATGACGAAGCTGCCTTACTTTGTGAACCTTACCGACATTTTTTGATGTATTATGTGACGTATTTTAACTCCAAATCGCATAACTTCCAGAAATACAGCGATATGGCAAAAGCTTCGGACGAGAAGTTTGCTTATGCCCGAGCGAATTTGTCAGGCAAAGTCTTAAATTATTGGTTGGCTCGTTATTTGGTAGAAGCTTGTGCGGTTACGCCTCCTGCCAAAGTTCGGGAACTATACAGTTTTCTTTCGCAATTAACAGGTGCCGAAAACTATGCTACGGCTGTAAAACAAAGTCTTTGTGGTGAAGTAATGGAACGCAAAGAAGAAGTTAAAAAAGAAGAAAAGAAAAAGGATAAAGACAAAGAAGACCCCAACGTGTTGTATTTGACCGATGCCAAAGGCAAACGCTTCACACTGAGCGACTTCAAAGGAAAAGTGGTGTATGTGGACGTATGGGCGAGTTGGTGTGGGCCGTGCCGCCAGCAGTTTCCGTTCTCGAAACAAATGCACGAAAAACTGACCGAAGAACAGCGCAAAAAAATCGTGTTCCTCTATATTTCAATTGACGACACCCAAGAGGCTTGGAAAAAAGCAATGGAGCAGTTGCAACTGCCTGGCGAGCACGGTTGGTCTGAAGGTGGGTGGAACTCTAAGGTGACGCAATACTTTGGTATTCAGGCGATTCCTCGTTATATTTTGATAAATAAAGAAGGCAAGGTAGTAAACCCCAATGCCAAACGCCCCAGTGATGAGTTTATATTGAGTGAACTCTTGCGATTGGCGGAGAAATAATGCGTGATTTTGGCTGATTTACCTGAATCGTCAGTGGAGACACTGACGATGGCATTAGGCCTTTATCAAGAAAACTATTATTTTTATACCCTATGGAACTGCTTGAAAAGATACGATTGTCAGATGGCCAAGTCCAACAATTGGAGGACGGTAACATGGTGGTGATTCCAGCCTCGTGGGAAGAATTTATGGACTTTTTAGTAGAAACAACATACAAGGCAGAGTATCACAAAGGCGAAATTATTATTATGGGGTTGGCCTCACTAATTCACGAATTTTTAGTGTCATTTTTTTCGACACTTTTCAATAACCATTATCTTTTCAATGGTTATTATGTATTTGGTAGCAATCTTGGAGTGAAAACTGCTGACGAAAAAGGCTATTACAATCCAGATGTAACCATTATTAAGGGCAATCCTGTTTTTTATAAGCAATCAAAAGCCATTATTACCAATCCGTATTTGGTTGTTGAGGTACTTTCGGCTGCCACTTATCACTACGATTTGATAGAAAAACTACCCAAATACGAAAGAATCGAGAGCCTGCAAGAAGTAGTTTTTGTAGATGGATTTGATAAAGCCATTTACACTTTTAAGCGCACAGCCGACCCCAAAGTGTGGATTCAGACTATTTTTGATGCCGAAAACGACACGGTTGTAATTGATACTATGACCGTAAAACTGAATGATATTTTTGATAAACTGCCCATTATTCAAGAATAACCTTTGTCTGCTATTTGTCACCTCACGCACACCCAAATCAACAAAACTCGCTGGGATGAGTGTGTGTCTGCCTCGCCGCAATTTATCCTCTATGGTCTCTCTTGGTATTTAGATGTAGTTTCGCCTCATTGGGAAGCTCTGGTGGTTAAAGGAGATGATAGTTATGTGGCTGTGTTACCCATTCCGATTCAACGTAAGTATGGTATCTCGTTTATTCATCAGCCTCTTTTTTGTCAGTTTTTAACGGTATTTTCCTCAAAAACAATTGATTACCAACTGTTTGTAGAGGAATTGTTTAAGTATTATCGCTTTGCTGCTAAGTTGAGTTTGGCAATCATTCCCTCGGCTGACGCCCCATTAAGCATCAAATCTTTGCAAACCCACCTTCTCGATTTATCTCCCGATTATCCGACCATTCATCAGCAATATTCTTTTGACCGCAAGCAAAATTTAAAACGGGCCTTGAAAGCAAACTGGCAGCTTGAAGAAAGCCAAGACGTTGCTCCGATGATTCGACTTTTTCGACAAAACCATGAAAATAGGATTATGGGAGGGGTTACAAGAGAAGCATACCTAATCTTGAAAAAACTCTTTGCCGAAATACAAAAGCGAGGTTTAGGAAAACTCTGGTATGCTACTCAGCAGGGGCAAATAGAGGCGGCTTGTTGGTTTGTGTTTTCAGGAAATCGGGTGATTTATCTGTTCAATGCAGCGTCTTCTTTGGGGCGAAAGGGCAACGCTCGCACGTTTTTGTTGGACAAATTCTTTCAAGAATATGCAGGGAAAGGCTATGTATTTGATTTTGAAAGCCCTACCATTGAGGCTATTG